>JAFYMQ010000133.1 GCA_017556565.1 Clostridia bacterium
CGCTTTGGGTATACACCTGAGCGCTCAGCCCTTCTATCGGTGCGGGGGAGTATATGTCTGTTGCGTCTATCTTTTCGGCCGCGCCCGAGCTGCGGTAGCCGGGGTCGGTCAGCACCAGCGCCTGCACGTGGACACCGTTGACCGTATCGTTTGCAAACATCTGTCCGCTGTATGAAACGGGCGCGTTGACGGCATAGGTTTTGCGCCCGTCAAGCACCACCATAGCGGTGCTTCCGTCCTGCCCGTACAGATACATCGAGCGGACGGGCAGCAAGACCGATCCGCCCAGACACAAAGCGCCCAGTATCAGGCAAAGCAAAGCGCAGGTTTTGCCTTTGATTTTGCCAAGATAGTATATGACCGCGCAGACAACAAAGCCGACGGATGCAACTATGAGAAAAACGTTGTCCGACTTTGCCGTCAGCGCAAACCTGCTTCCCATCAGATCGATAATATAAATCAGGTATCTGAGGGGCAGCGCCATAACGTAGCCAAACACGCCGCAGGCAGAGGGAAAGATCAGGCACAGAGGCAGCAGAATTATGCCCAGAAACATTGCCGCAGGCACCGCCCACACCGTCAGCAGGTTGGAGGCTATGGACACCAGCGACACCGATGAGAAAAATATCAGCTGCAGGGGCAAAGTAAACATGGTGGCGGCAACCGACACGGCAAATGCCGAGCACAGATTGGCAAGGGTGTGCTGCATAAGACTGCGGGCAGGCAGCTTGGTCTGCAAAAAGTAGGACAGACGGATACCTGCCGTGATTATGCCCAGCGTGCTGCAAAAGGACAGCAAAAACGAGGGCGAGAGCATAACGTATGGGTTAAAGGCTGCCAGCGCTGCCGCCGATACCGACAGCGCGGTCAAAGGATCGTACTCACTGCGCAGCAAAAAAGCACCCGAACAAAGTGCGCCCATTATAACGGCGCGAAGCACCGACGGAGAAAATCCGGTCATAGCCGCAAACAGAGGCAAAAACAAAAGCGATGCCGCCATGCCCGCTCTTTTGCCCAGCAGCAGAGCAAATATGGCGGTGATGACCGACACGTGCATACCCGACACGGCGGCAATATGCGCCAGTCCCGAGCGGCGCAGCGACAGCTCAAAGCCATCGTCAAGATACCCTCTCTCGCCCGTTAGCAGCGCACACAGCAGCGCGCCTTCGCGGGGCGGGAGTTGCTTCATGATCCTGTCGCCAAGATAATCGGAAAACCGCGCCACGGCACACAGAATATTATCGGCGCCCCGTCGGGTTTGGGATATCTCCCCGGTCTGGGTCAGGTTTACAAAAGAGCCGCCCGACATTCTCTGCCGGCTCTGTGTCACCTTTGACTGGCCGTACACGGTTATCTCATCGCCCGCTTCATAGTCTGCCGGCGAGCCGTCAGCCAGAAACAGCCGCACCCTGACCCCTTTTACGTCGGCGGCGGGGGAGCTGCTGAGCAAGGTGGCGTCAATAACACCGCTGCCGTACTCGACCCGCTCACGCCCCTCGGCGCGCAAAACAAAAGTCCCCTCGCATCCGTCAAGTCTGTAGGCGGGAGCGAGGGTAAAAAATACGAATATAACAGCCGCTGCACCGCCCAGTATCAGACAGACGGGCAGGCACAGAGACTTTTTGAGCAGAGCGATCAGCAGGGCGGCTGTCGCTGCCCCGCCTGCGCAGATATAGGCAGAGGTAAAGCTGCTTATGCCGCAGCGGCAAAGCAGCAAAAATATCAGCAAAACGGCACTCGCACCGACCGCGCCGCGGGCAAGCACGCGGCCGCGGCGTGGGGTCAGTCTTGCTGCCATGCCGATTTGAGCCTTTCTGCAGCTTCTTTCAGAGTGTCAAGACCGACACCCGCAAATCCGATTATGACCGTGCCCTCGGGACATCCTTCGCCGCGGTAGCAGCGGCTCAGTCCGGTGATGCCGATGCCTGCACTTTCGGCGCGGGCGCAAAGCTCACTTTCGCTGAGACGGTCGCTTCTCGCAATAAAATGCAGTCCCGCCTCGTCGCCCTGCACCTGCAAACCTTCAATTTCGCCCAGCATGGAGCGCAGCAGCGACTGTTTCTGTCTGTACAGATTACCTGCGCGGCGCAGATGGCGGGAGTAGAGCCCGTCGCCTATAAATCTGCGCAGGGTATGCTGCTCAAACCGCGAGACCGTGCTGGACATATATCGGGACGCCTGATGATAGGCGCTGAGCAGACTTTCGGGCAGCACCATATAAGCGATACGTATAGACGGCGCCAGCGAGCGGGAAAATGTACCTATATAAATAACCTTGCCCTGCTCGTCCATGCCCTGCATGGCGCGTACCGGGCGGTAAGCATAGCGAAACTCGCTGTCATAATCGTCCTCGATTATGTAGCGGCAGGGGTCTTCGGCTGCCCATTTGAGCAGCTCCATTCTGCGTGAAACGGGCATGGTAATGCCCAGCGGGAACTGATGTGACGGGGTAACGTAAGCCACCTGCGCCCCGCTTTGGCGCAGCGAGTCAAGACTCATTCCACGGGCATCAAGGCTGACGGGCACGGTTTTGCGCCCCGCGCTTTCGATGACCGCATAGGTTGCCTGATAGCCGGGATTCTCTATGCCGAACACGGTGTCTCCCGGCAGCAGCCGCAGGATAACGTCAACAAGATAGTCCATACCCGCGCCCACCACTATCTGCTCGGGGGAGCAGACAACGCCGCGGTAATTGTGCAAGAATGCGCTTATCTCCTGCCGCAGTTCAATATCGCCCTGAGGCGCGCCCCGCTGCAGCAGCTGAGGATTGTTGTAGACCACGTCTTTGGTTATCTTTGCCCAGGATGAATAGGGGAACACCGACGTGTCCGCACCGTTTGTGCTGAGCCTGCACAAAAGCTGTCGAGCAGACGGCGCGGCAGGCTGAGTATGGGAGACTTGTATAGCGGTATCGGGCTCGCGCCTGACGCCTGATTTTGTATCGTGGGTGGGCAGCTGGGGCAGCGCGCAGGCAAAATATCCACGCTTGGGCAGCGAGTAGATGTAGCCCTCTGCCATCAGTATGCCGTAAGCTGTCTCGGCAGTGCTCTGGCTTACGCCCCACAGCGAGCAAAGCTCACGTTTGGAGGGCAGACGGGTATCGGGAGAAATCTGCCCCGAAAGAATGTCAGCGCAAATGCTGTCGTATATTTTCATATAAAGGGGCTTGGACACAGTAACACCTCCCGAAAACAGAAAGATAATATAGCAAAATTATACCGCGACAAGCCTTTTTTTACAATAGCAGAGCTGCAAAAAAGCCGCATCGGACAGGATGCGGCTTTTTTATGCTTTTTACTTGTCGCCGTAGAAGCGGTGTGTGCCGATGGTGACCAGCAGGTCCTTGTTGAGCATTGCCCAGCAGGTAACTACCTTGTCACTGGCAAAATAGGTTGCGCCGCAGCTGTAGTCTGCGCCTTCCAGACACAGCTTGGCAGCGATGACCGAGATCTCGCGGGGCTTGGCATATACCGTACCGGTTGCGGTGGGGGTAAACTGCACGCCGTTGACCTGATCAAAGATAACTCCGTACACGGTCTCGGGGAACTCCTCGTCAGCCACGCGGTTGAACACCACGTTGCCCACGGCTATCTGACCGATAAGAGGCTCGCCTCTTGCTTCGGCGCTGATGATGCGGGACAGCCAGTAGAGGGTATCGTAGTCATAGTAATCGTCGCCGCTTGTGAGCAGGCCGCCGCCGCTGAGATTGACCCGCATAAGCTGACCGTCCCACTCAACACCCATATCAAATACGGTGGCAAGTGCACGGATGGGGATCATGATGCGGTCATTGATTATTCTGGCGGGGGTGGGCAGATAGAGAGCTCTGCCGTTTGCGGTCATGTAGATCTGACCGGGTGTGCATACTGCGCTCAGCTCGTCGCCGCGCGTCACGGTAGCGTAGCCGTCGTGCCACAGTACCTCACAGCCCATCATGGTGCCAAACTCATAGAGAGAGACAAAAGTAACGCCGTTTTGGAGCAAGGGTCTGATAGTAAACTCCATAGGCTTGCCGTTGAGCCATACCGAGACCTGAGGGGCCTCTTCAGCGCTCGCGGCGGTGTCGAGGGCAAGCGCATTCTGTGAGATGCAGAGAAGAATAACTCCGCACAAAAGCAGGCTTGCCAGCCGTTTTGCGATAGACAAAAAAATCCACTCCTGAAAAATATTGTAACTATATTGTAACCTTTTACCCCAATATGATACCATAATTCTTTCAAAAGTCAACACCGCAAAAGTGACAAAATTGCAAATTATCCGTGGCAAAATGTTACAAAACCGACAAAAACCGCCTGTTTTCGCGCATAATAATGCCGAAAACCCCGCACATTCAACACGGGTCTGCCTTGCCGAGTCTTTAACCTAACAAGTTAAAATGCCTATTCATAATCGGCGGACAAGACGCATATTATGCTCAAGAGGTGACTGTATGAGCAATAACAAAACAGATTTTGCGGTGGGGTTGAGCGACAGGGACGTTGAGCGCTCCCGCAAAGAACACGGCGCAAACATAATCAGCAAAACCCGCCGCAGAGGGTTTATCAGTCAGTTTTTGTCGGCGTTTTCCGATCCGATCATCAAGATCCTCTGTGCCGCGCTGGCGATCAATATACTGTTTTCACTGCGGTCGCAGGGGTGGTTTGAGACGGTGGGTATCGCGCTGTCCATTTTTATGGCGTCTCTGGTGTCCACACTCAGCGAGTACGGCAGCGAAAGCGCCTTCATCCGCCTGCAGGAGGAGGCGGGCAGAACCTCCGCACGGCTGATGCGCCGTGGCAGGCTGCAGCAGCTGCCCGCAGACGATATAGTGGTGGGGGATATTGTATGGCTTCAGGCGGGGGAGCGCATCCCTGCCGACGGAGTGCTGGTGCAGGGTGAGCTGAGCGTTGATCAGTCGCCCATCAACGGCGAAAGCCGCGAGCACAAAAAACTCCCCGGCGGCGCTGAAGGTGACCGCAGCACAATGGGGCAGAGCACCCTGTTTCGGGGCACGGTGGTGCAGTCGGGCGAGGGGGTTATGCAGGTGCAGGCGGTGGGAGACGGTACGGTGTTCGGTCAGCTTGCGGCATCTCTGCAGGAAATGCCTCGGGAAAGCCCCCTCAAAGCCCGCCTCGGCAAGCTTGCCAAAACCCTCAGCTATATAGGATATGCCGCGGCGGCGCTGGTTGCCCTTGCCGATCTGTTCATCCGCATCTACGGTGTGTCGGGCGGTGATATGCAGCTGGCGATTGCCGAGCTGAGCAATTTTCCCCATATGGTGCAGCATCTGCTTCATGCTTTGACGCTGGCGATCAGCATCGTTATCATGGCTGTGCCCGAGGGTCTGCCCATGATGATCACCGTGGTGTTGAGCAAAAATATGTTCAAAATGCTTTCTGACAAGGTCATGGTACGCAAGCTTGCGGGCATCGAAACGGCAGGCAGCATGAATATTCTGTTCACCGACAAAACCGGCACCCTCACCCGAGGCAGACCCGAGGTTGAAAATCTCATCTGGCACAGCGGCGAGGGTATGGGGGAGAGTATTCCACCCTCTCTGCGTGAGATTCTGTATATATCGGGGTTTGTCAACACTTCGTCATCATGGGTCAAAAACTCCCCGACGGGCGGCAACGCCACCGACAGAGTGCTGATGAAGCTGGCGCGGCAGATGTCGCAGAGCGGTGCGCTGCCTCAGCGGCTTGAGTATATGCCCTTTGACTCGGAGCGCAAGTTTTCGGCAGCAAAAACCTCAGAGCGTGTGTATATCAAGGGCGCGCCCGAAAAACTGCTGCCCAAATGCACCCATTACCGCGCCATCGGCGGGGAGATGCTCCCCATGTCCGCGCCCGACAGTCTGCTGCGGCGGGTAGAGAGCGAGGGTGCGCGGGGCAAACGTGTGCTTTGCGTATGTACCTCGCCTAATATGCCCGCAGACGGTGTACCCGACAGACTGTGCTTTGAGTGTCTGGCGGTAGTCTCCGACCCCCTGCGCAAACAAGCCGCCCACTCGGTGGCCGCTTTGCAGAATGCAGGGGTGCAGGTGGTCATGGTCACCGGCGACAGCAAAGCCACCGCGGTCAACATAGCCAAAAGCTGCGGCATCCTGCACTCAAGCAGTCAGACCGTGCTGACCGGTGAGCAGCTGCAAAAGCTGACCGACAGCCAGCTGACAAAGCTGCTGCCAAGCCTTGCCGTAGTGTCGCGGGCGCTGCCCGGGGACAAAAGCCGTCTGTGCCGCCTTTCCCAGAGCGCGGGGTACGTGTGCGGCATGACCGGTGACGGCATCAACGATGCCCCCGCCCTGCGTATAGCCGACGTGGGCTTTGCCATGGGCAGCGGCACCGAGGTAGCCAAAGAAGCCGGCGATATAATCATCACCGACGACAATATCTCATCCATCTGCCGCGCCGTGCTTTACGGCCGCACCATACTCAGGAGCATACAGAGGTTTATCGTTTTTCAGCTGACCGTCAATCTGTGTGCCGTGGGCATATCGGTGATAGGGCCTTTTATCGGCATCGAGACCCCCGTAACGGTAGCCCAGATACTGTGGATCAATATGATAATGGACACTCTGGGCGGTCTGGCATTTGCCGGCGAGCCGCCTCTGAGCGAATATATGCTCACCGCCCCCGACTCTCGCACAAGTCCTCTGCTGACGGGCGGCATGAAAGAGCAGATAGCCTTCATCACCCTGTACACGGTGGCGCTGTACGTGTTCTTTTTGTGTTCGGAGTTTATCGCCTATACCTTCCATGGCGAAAGCCTGCTGACCGGATTTTTTGCCCTGTTTATCTTCTGCGGAATAGCCTCTGCCATCTGTGCCCGCACGGTCAGAGCCAATATATTCTATTCGCTGAGCCGCAACCGCTCATTTATCGCAATAATGGCATCGGTGACCGCGGTGCAGCTGGTGCTTATATACTTTGGCGGCAGAATGTTCCGCACCTCGGGTCTGTCTCTCGGTCAGCTGGCGCTGGTCACTCTGCTGTCGCTGACCGTTATCCCCGCAGACTCCATGCGCAAACTATTGCGTAATCGGAAAAAAGATGGTAAAATCTAAAAAAAGATTTACATCAATCAAAAATGGGGGAAATATAATGAAGTATTTTATCGTAGAAGCTTTCACCGACCGCCTCTATTCGGGCAACCCCGCAGGTGTGTGCCTGCTGGAGCGGTGGCTTGAGCCCGAACAGATGCAGCGCATCGCAGGCGAAAATAACCTGCCCGAGACCGCGTTTATAGTCAAAGAGGAAGACGGCTGGCGCATCAGATGGTTTACACCCGCATTTGAGATCGATCTGTGCGGCCACGCTACCCTTGCCTCGGGATTCGTGGTACTGACCAAGCTTGAAAAAGACGCCGACCGAGTGTATTTCAACTCCCAGAGCGGTCAGCTGTGCGTGCTGCGCGAGGGTGACAGATTTTTGCTCGATTTCCCCTCCCGCGCCCCCACACCCGTGCCCGTCGATCCCCGACTCAGCGAGTGTCTGGGCGTGCCCGTGCTTGAGACCCATCTCAGCCGCGACCTGATAATCGTTGTGCCCGACGAAAAAAGCGTCAAGAATATGACCCCCGATTTTGACAAGATGCGCCAGATCAAAGGCTGCTTGGGCTTTGTGCCCACCGCAAAGGGCGACAACTGCGACTTTGTCTCCCGCTACTTTGACCCCAACGACGCAATTATCGAAGACCCCGTCACAGGCTCTGCCCATTGCACCCTGATACCCTTCTGGAAAGAGCGGCTTGGCAAAAGCGAGCTTCACGCCCGTCAGCTGAGTAAGAGAGAAGGCGACCTTTTCTGCCGCGACGAAGGCGAACGCGTCAAGATCTCCGGCAAAGCAGTGCTGTATCTTGAGGGCGAACTCTACGTTTGATTTTTGGCATATTTCCGCCATTACTGCCTAACTCTCGCTTGCCGTACACACGGTACTGTCTGCGCTCGAGTTAGTTGTACTGACGAAAATCTGCTCAAAAATCCCTGATTTTGCACATCTTTCGCCCATCTGCTGCATAACTATCCGGACGCGGTTTTTGGCTCTCAAAAGCCTTCCCCGTCATGGCCCCCTTGCCTAAAGGGGGCTGTTATTTTTGCAAAAAATGACTGGAGATACAATCACCGCAAAATCCTGACACCGTGATTGTCCGCACATATTGACAAGCTTATGCATGCGATGTATAATATGAATATACACTCGACAGTCAGGAGGTGGTTCCGATGAACAGCGAAAGTTTTACAGAAAGTGAAAGCCAACCCGTAAAACACGAAAGGAGTAAAAACTATGAAAAAATTGACATGTCTCGTTTTAGCAATCGTTATGCTGTTCTCCGTCACCATTCCTGCTTTTGCCATCGTTCGGCCTGAGGATGCAGCGCCACTTTATCCCGATGATGCGCTGTTTATCCCTCTTGATACGGCGGGGCAGATAGCTCTGTTGTTTTTGGACGATATGATAGCCACCGAAACTACCGTATGGGATGAAAATACGGTGATAACCGATATCGTCACTCTTTATGACGCACAGGGCAATATCAACGCATACTCCGTTGAGTTTACCGACGGATATGCAACCGTATCTGCATATATGGACACCCCGAGTATTATATTGGAATGGTCTGATACGGCTGCGCCTTTATACGACGGCTTTGAACTTGAGCCGGGTGACAAGGTCGTGTGTCTCGGCGTACTTGACTATCTCAAGGACTCGGGCGGCAACACTCTCACAGATCTTGACGATAATACCGTAGCCCGTGCATCTGCAACCAATACCCTCGCGACTCTCAGAAGTGAGGAAAATATATCCCAAGCCGAAATGGCAGTAGTCAATGCGTATCAGGTGAACAATACCAAGCCACCTCGTGAGCCCGCAATAACCGACCCCTTTGCACATGCAGAATCAATATACGGCGGATCATATGTGTGTAATGATTATATAAATACATGGGAATCCTATATGCAGTTTTCTACTACAGGAGATTTCTTGAATCTGGATGATGGGTATGATAATAACTGTGGACCAACCGCTATAACAAACATTATTCGTTCTATTGCCAATCGTTATAATATTTTGCCGTTAAAAAATGCAGCAGCCACTTCGGTTTTCAGAACCGTAGCAAGTATAGGGTTAAATCATACGCCAGTGCCGTATTATCTTAGCGAGAAGCGTATGATTAACGGAAGGGAACGAGTAGGAACACTCCGGGAAACAACAAGAGACTATATAATGGACTGTTTTGCTTATTATGATGTCCAAATTACTATGCCCTATCAGAGATACAGTGTAAACTATGTTGACGTTTACAACACGTTAAACGACGGAAGCTTATTATACTTGGTTGTAACCTATCATCCAAGGTATGAAAATCATGCTGTTGTAGCGTATGCATATACTAGACTTTGCAGTGGAGCAAACGGTAATTTTGTTATGTATCTAAAAGTTGCAGATGGATGGGATAATGAAGGAAGGTATATAGACTCTGCATCGGTAGTAACCGGAGAATTCTGGGAGGTACAGTATTGAAACGTAATATATTAATCATCTGTATCGTTGCCGCGATTGTGCTTGGGGCGGTGGGTGCAGGCGTGGGAATCTATCTGCACAGACAAAAGCAGCCCGAGGAGTCCGCAGTAAAATCCGTATTTACCTTTGACGATATGGACAGCAATCCTGTTTTGGGCATTACCCTCCAAACAGGTCCCGAGTTTCGCTCGTACACCGACTCCGAAGATATTGCGTGGTTTCTTTCTCAGCTGCAGGCTTTGACCTACACCGAAGCACTCCCTGCAGGCAACGACCCCGGCTGGACCTACCGCCTGATAATCGACCGAATGTACGGTGATACAGACTGCATAGTGGACAAAAACTCTGTTTGGAGATACAACGAAAAGGGCAAAAAAATCTCCTACCGGCTGTCCGAGGAGTCGCTGCCCATTATGCAGGAGATCATCTCCCTGATGCCCAAGTGGTAATCAAATACCGTATCACAAAAGCTCCCTCTGCCGAGGGAGCTTTTTCTGTGCATCTATATTCTTTTATTCCTTTTTCTTCAGCTGAAGCTCGCTTATGAGCATACTGCCCAGCACCAGTACCGCGCCGATGGCGGTTTGCGGGGTCATGGGCTCTTTTAACAGCACTGCTGACAGCACTACGGCAAACACCGGGTCAATATAGCTGAGTATGCTTGAACTTTGGGCGCTCAGGTCTTTCAGGGACAAAAAGTACAGGGCATAGCACACGCCGGTGTGCAGCACGCCCAGCACCAGCAGGGGGATAATGCTTCCGCGGGTCAGAGTCAGCGAACCCAGCTTGACGGTCAGCAGCACGTAGGGCAGCAGGGCGGCACTTGCCGAGGCTATCTACACCAGCGTGCGGTCAAAGCCGCTTATCTCGCCCATCTTTTTGTTCATCAGTACGGCGGTGGCATAGAGCACGGCAGCGCCCACGCCGAACATAACGCCCACAAGCTCGCGTCTGTCGCTGATTCCCGCAGCACCCGACACCAGCGCCATGCCAAACAGCGCCGCGCACACGCAGACAAAGCGCTTGAGTGTCAGCTTTTCCCGCAGGACAAGGGGCGACAACAGAATAATAAACACCGGGGCAAGATAGTAGCACAGGGTGGCGGTTGCAACGGTGGTGTAGCGGTAAGCTTCAAACAGCAGTATCCAGTTGAAGCCTATGCACACGCCCGACGCAACAAGCAGCAGCAGGTTTGAGCGGATGGCGGTCTTGTCGGGTTTTTGTTTGCGCACAGCGGCAAGCCCCAGCAAAAATGCCGTGCCAATAACGCCCCGCACCAGCGCGATGACCGACGAGGGCAGGGACACGTACCGCACGAATATTCCTACCGTGCCGAACACCAGCATGGCGAATATCATGCACAGACGGGAGGTTTTTGGATTGTTCATAGCTATTTATCTCTCTCTTGCGGCGGATTTTCGGCTTCAGACTGTCTCATAGCCGCAGAAGTGTATTGCGGCGCGGGCAAGTGCGTAGGTAGGATCGGCAAACAGATAGGGGAGATGCAGTTCATCTGCGGCAATGGGCAGCTCGGTGCAGCCTAATATAAAATAATCTGCGCCGTTTTTGAGACCCTCGGCGATAACCGCCTCAAAGTCTGCGCGGCACTCCTCCACGGGCTTGCCTGCCTTGACAACGTCGTATATGATGCGCATCAGGGATTTTTTGCCCTCCTCCGACGGGGTGACGAACTTGACGCCCTTGGCTTTTAGCGCGTTGTCGTAGAGTTTCATGTCCAGAGTTGCCGCCGTGCC
>JAFYMQ010000018.1 GCA_017556565.1 Clostridia bacterium
CATTGATACAACACCTATTGCCAAATAAAACCAACGTATGCTCAAAGGTTTGTTTTGATTATTCATATATAGCTCCAATCAAGTTAGTAAAAGCTTATAAATTATACTATTTTTTACATAATAAGTCAAGAACGTGGCTTTTCGGAGTTTTGTTAATACATCTTGAACTTTAGGTGGTTGGTTGATATAATTATTTCAAGATTTAAGAAAGTGAGAAGATAGCAATGAACAATAACAAAATGTTTTTGGAGTTTGACGATGGTATAAAACTTGAGCTTGAGATCATGGGCGTGTTTGATGTCAACGGTGTAGAATATATTGCTCTTGTGCATCAGGAGACAAAAGACGTATATCTGTACAGATATATAGTCAAGGGCGAGACTTTTGAGATTGAAGATATCCCGGATAACGAGTACGATATTGTAGAAAAAACTTTCCACGCCATTATTAACGGCAAAGCCTGAAAAGCTAACAGCTCTGCAGATTCGCAGAGCTGTTTTTATGTAGTATATATTATTGCTGACGGAATACTATCGCACCTGTCTCATCATCCATAGAATCGACGATTGCAAGTGACTCGAGATGATAGCCCATATCGCGGATCATCTTGCCGCCGTTTTGGTAGCCTTTTTCGATTACTATGCCAAGACCTTCGATGGTTGCGCCTGCATCCTTTGCTATTGATATAAGACCCTTGAGAGCGCATCCGTTTGCCAAAAAGTCGTCGATAATAAGCAGATGGTCATCTGTGCTCAAAAAGCTCTTGGAGACTATGACCTGGTTGGTATTCTTGTGGGTGAATGATTCTACTTCGGCAACATACAAATCTCCGCTGATATTGACCGATTTGGACTTTTTGGCAAAAACCATAGGGACGCCAAACTCTTTTGCAACAAAGCAGGCGATACCGATACCGGATGCTTCGATTGTCATGACTTTATTTATATTCTTATCGGCAAATCTGCGGTAAAACTCTTTTCCGATTTCTTCCATCAGTTTGATATCCATCTGATGATTGAGAAAACTGTCTACTTTCAGAACATTGCCGGGTTTTACTACACCGTCTTGCAATATTCTTTTTTCAAGAAAGTTCATAATTTGTCCCCCAATTTATATCTGTTTACATTAGTATACAGTATCATAGATGCTAAAGCAAGCACTAAATAACAGGTATTATTGTGATCGTGCTCAACATAACAAAACACCCGATTCATAGAATCGGGTGTTTTGTTATAGATATTAAATCTAATTTGTTTGTCTATTGATCTCGATTATCGGATTTGCTCCGTCATCCGGATCGGATTTGGGATCGAGCTGGGAATAATCCTTCCAGGGAAGTTCAATACGCCAGCTATCCGATGTAAAGACCAGACACTCGGTGAAAAAGTAAAAGGCAAAAACCGCAAGCAAAACAAACACAGCACAAATTATTGCGATGATGATGTTTTTCTTTTTTCTCTTGTAGTAAGAAGAACCTTTGTACGAGTTCATGCCTTTTCTCCTTGGGACTTGATTACTTGGTGATTATCTTGCGGGGGCAGACCTCTGCGCACTTGCCGCAATCCTGGCACTTGGAGTAATCGATACGAGCAACAAAGTCAACAACAGTGATTGCCTCGTGGGGGCAATTCTTGGCGCAGATTCCGCAGCCGATGCAGCCGACCTGGCAGATCTTGCGGACATCGCCGCCCTTTGCCTTGGAGACGCAAGCGACGTGAGTCTTGTTGTTGGCGGGAACGATAGCAATGATATTTCTGGGGCAAGCGCCTACGCACTTACCGCAAGCGATACATGCATCGCTGTTGACGACAGCCTTGCCGTCAACGATGGAGATTGCATCATTGGGGCAGACCTTTGCGCAGGAGCCGTAGCCCAGGCAGCCGAATGTGCATTCCAGAGGACCGCCGGCAACCTTGAGAGCAGCCAGACAGTCGATAGCGCCTTCGTAATCATACTTACGGCTGGCGTTAGAGCCGCCGGAGCATCTTACGTATGCGGTCATCTTGACGGTTTCGCCTGCTTCTACGCCCATGATCTCAGCGATCTTCTGAGCGGTTTCAGCACCGCCGACGGGGCAGGTGTTGACAGCAGCTTCGCCGTTGACAATAGCTTCGGCCAGGTTTGCGCAGCCTGCGTATCCGCAGCCGCCGCAGTTAGCGCCGGGCAGGCATTCCTGAACCATAGGAATACGCTCGTCCTGCTCAACAGCAAAGATCTTGGAACCTACAGCCAGAAGCAGACCGAACAGAAGACCCAGAATGGTGAGTGTTAATACAGCAGCAAGAATTGTAATCATATATTAACTCCTCCCTGATTAAAAGATGGACAGGCCCTGGAATCCCATGAATGCGATGGACAGCAGAGAAGCTGTTACCAGAGCTATGGGGAAACCTTCAAAAGCCTTGGGATACTTTGCGTACTCGAGATGCTCTCTGACAGAGGAGAACAGGATGATGGCGATGGTGAAACCAACACCGGACATGCAAGCGTAGAGAACAGACTCGATGAAGTTGTACTGATTGGTAACGTTGAGCAGAGCAACACCCAGAACTGCGCAGTTGGTGGTGATCAGAGGCAGATAGATACCCAGAGCCTTGTACAGGGAGGGGATCATCTTCATGAGGAACAGCTCAACAAACTGTACCAGAGATGCAATTATCAGAATGAATACAACAGTCTGCATATACATCAGGTCGAGCTTGACAAGAACAAACTCGTTGACGATGTAGGTTACAGAAGAAGCAACAGTCATAACGAAGATAACTGCAAGACCCATGCCGACAGCGGTGTCGGTCTTCTTGGAAACACCAAGGAAGGGACAAATACCGAGGAACTTAACGAAGATAAAGTTCTGTACCAGAATAGCGGCAAGGGACAGAGAAAGTATAGATGCAAATGTCATTTAGCTCTTCCTCCCTTTAACTTTTTTAATAACGACCTGGAATGCAGCGATCAGGAAGCCGAGGCAGAGGAAGCCGCCGGGAGCCTGAACGATCATGGTAACAGGCTGATAGTTTGCGCCGAAGAGGGGGATACCGTAGATGGTACCTGCACCGATGATCTCACGGATGGATGCCAGCAGGCACAGTGCGAATGTGAAGCCAAGACCCATAGCCAGACCGTCGATCATGCTGGCGAATACGCCGTTCTTGGAAGCAAAAGCTTCTGCACGAGCCAGAATGATGCAGTTAACAACGATGAGGGGGATGTACATACCCAGCGATACGGACAGATCGGGGAGGTATGCCTGCATGAGCAGGTCGAGGACGGTAACGAAGCCTGCGATAACAACGATGTAGCAAGCGATACGAACCTTGGAGGGGATCAGCTTGCGCAGCAGGGAGATAACGATGTTGGAGCAGATCAGAACGAATGCTGCAGCCAGACCCATACCGATAGCGTTGTTAAGAGAGGTACTTGTTGCCAGTGTGGGGCACATACCGATGAGCTGAACGAGAACAGGGTTGTTGGTGAACAGACCGTCAATGATCTGATTGATAGTTTTCTTCATTATTTTGCACCTCCCAGATAATCTGCGGCAGCGTCAAGAGCAGACTGAACGCCCTTAGTGACAGCTGTGGAGGTTACGGTTGCACCGGAGATAGCAAGAACGTCGTTTGCACCGGTCTTGCTGTTCTTGACCAGGTTAAGTGTGCCGGTCAGACCTTCGAACTGGCTCAGCCATGCGGGATCGTTAGCCTTGCTTCCCAGACCTGCGGTCTCGTTGATGGAAGTAATTCTTACGCCTGCGATGGTCTTGTCTGCGTTAACACCGACGATCAGAACGATGTCAGCAGCAAAACCGGAGGAGCTCAGCTGTACGCAAACGCCTGCATCTTCGCCGCCTGTGGATGTAGCCTTGTACATCTTGGTAACAGCGGGATATGCGGTGGTGTCAACAGCTTCAAATGTTGCGTTGGGGATGATGTCAGCCATAGCTGCCTGAACCTTTTCCTCAGCGATTCTTGCGATAGTATCTTCGGTCAGGAAGTTAACAAAGCCAAGAACTGCAGAGACTGCCAAACAGATGATGGCAAGAACGGAAATCATTGCGACAGGTGTATTTTTCATTATTTTGCCGCCTCCTTCTTCTGCTTGGGGGGAGCACCAAACTTCTTGGGCATGGAGATCTTTTCAATCAGGAATACCAGAGCGTTCATAATAAGGATAGCGTAGGAAGTTCCTTCGGGATATGCGCTGAAGTATCTGATGAATACGGTGAGCAGACCGCAGCCTACGCCGTAGATGATCTGACCACGCTTGGTGATGGGGGAAGTGGTGTAGTCGGTTGCCATGAAGATTGCGCCCAGCATCAGACCGCCGGAGAGCAGGCTGAAGAGCATGGAATCCAGATGGCCCAGATCACCCTTGGGGAACAGGAAGGTGATAGCAGCGACTGTACCAATGTAAGTAAGGGGAATACGGACGGTGATGACCTTTCTGTATACCAGGTAGATACCGCCGGCCAGCAGAGCCAGAGCGGAAACTTCACCCATGGAGCCGCCGATCATACCGAGAGCCATATCAGCGATAGAAGCTTCGGGAGTAATACCCTGGCTCAGGTTAGCAAGGGGAGTTGCAGTGGAAACTGCATCGGGAATAGCCTTGATAAGGGGCAGATCAGC
>JAFYMQ010000134.1 GCA_017556565.1 Clostridia bacterium
CCGTTTGTCAGGCAGCAGGGACAAACCATACCCCAGTTTTCGGCCTGCTTGATGCCCACACCGATACCGGTAAAAGCCTCGCCCGGAATACCCAGGAATGCAATATCGCCGATGGTCACCGCGCTCAGGCGCATCTGATAGCTTTCGGGGCCGTGCTCAAGTCTGCACAGACGCATAGCCTCGGCAATATAGGTGGTGCGCAGCATACCCGTGCCGGGTATCTGGTCGGACTTGCCGCTGAGATACAGGTCACGGTAGCGGTAAGCCCGCTCCATATCGTCCTTTTCGGTAGGCATATTGGATGGCAGCTCAATAAACTTCTGTGCATAGCCCAGCTTGGGCGACTCGACAGCCTTGGCAATATCCCAGACCTGCATAACAGAGCCAGCCACCACTCTGCCCATGAATCGGGCGTGGTTATGTCCGCGTGGTGTGCCGCTGGGTGCGGTGTTATTGTTGTAGTAGCCGTCATCGGGGTGTACGTTGATATGATTGACGTCACCCTGAGCGCCGTTAAAGACTATCGCATGGGTGTCGGTAAGCACCTTTTCCAGTTCGCGGCGTGCAAATCCGGGCCAGTCGGCGGATATTCCGCAGCCGCCTACTGTGTCGGGATGATCGCCAAAGTTAATAAGCGCAATGCTCTTGCCGCCCTCTCGGTCAAACCTGACCAGATTGAGCCGCTCGTCCACCTCACCGATAGGCGCGACTATGTCGGGATTATTGACACCGGGATTGGTGCGGATAGTTCCGTCTGCCATACGGTAGCGGCGGATGAATGCTATATTGGGCACCCGGCCCACCCTGTAGCTGACGCGGGAGACTTTCAGGTCGGCTATGGCGGCGCAGGCGGTCTCTGCCATTTTGACGGTCAGATTTTTGATGTTTTCTTCTATCTTGGCGGCTCTTGCCTGACCTTTGGGGGATTGGTCTTTGGACAGAATATTCTTGGGCGACGCGTAGGGGCCAGTATGAGTGTGGGTTGCGTGGATGAAGATTGCCTCCATATCCACACCGGTCGCATCCGACACAGCCCGGCGGTATCCGTCGCACACGTCGGTGGCAATGCTGCACTGATCCAGCGTCATCATAATAACCGTCTTGTCGCCCTGTCTGAGGGCAATTGCGTTGAGTTCCAGCGGGTCAAGAATCTTATCCGAATCCCTCTCGCCAAAATACCCTGCCATGCCGATGCCCAGCGGCGGTGTGACGTCGCATCTTGCAAATCCTGCATAAAGCTTGTTCATACTCGGTCTCTCCTTTTTACAGAGCGGTGTTTTTGCGGTTTATAACAGCGCCTGCTGCCATAATGATCATGCTGACGCCGATTCCCAGAATAAGCGGATCAAAACCGATGTTCAGCAAATTGCCTGCAATAACCGTAGCAGGGCCTGCGATTATGGCAATGGGCGCGCATTTTTTGGCGATCTTGCCCTTCAGGAACAATGCGCAGCTGAAAGGCACGAATATAACGGCGGCGCGCAGCGCCATGGACAGGAATCCGTAGTCGTTGATAACCGCGCCGGGCACCATTCCCGCGCCGCAGGCAGCGGCGGTCAGGATAATAACGATAAGCACGCGCAGCATCAGCAGGGATGACTTGCCCGAGTCAAATCGGTGGGTAAGCTTTTTGATAATATCGCCCGACAGTATGGTGGCAATACCCAGCGCCAGTCCTGCACCGCCGCCCACTATGGTGATGAGCAGAGTGCCCAGCACCGTACCGCCAAGCAGTTTGGGCATATGATTGAGCACGAACGTGGGGAACACCTGGGAGGAGGATGCTATCTCGCGCAAACCCTCGGGCACAGCCTGACCAAGCTCTGCCAGTGCGGCGATCTCGGCGGTGGTGATATAGTGTGCGCGCATATACAGACCGATAAGTATGCATGCCACACCGATGGGGGGTATCATAACTGCGCTGATAAGTGCGCCTTTTTTGGCTGATTTGTCGCTCTTGGCGCTCCATATGGCCTGAGCATAGGTCTGTGTGGACAGTACGCCGAGAATCAGCGACAGACCCGAGCCGAGATCCTTTTTGACGCCGCGGGATACCAGACTGATAAAATGCTCTTTTGCGCTTTCACCTGCGTCCAAACCTGCAACGCTGCCCATTGCCGTACCGTCAAGCAGTTGGCTCAAAGGCTGCATCACGTGTCCCGAACTGAAATACAGCACCATCACAGCACCGATGGCGCAGGCGATGCAAAGAAGCAGCAGCTTGAGTACGCCGCCCATTCCTGCGCCCCACACACCGCCGAATATGACGTACGCGCTTGCCAGCACGACCGCAATAATAAGTGCGGTCAGCATATTTATGGGCAGTATGGCGCAGAGCAGAGCCGACAGCGCCAGCATATTGGAAAGCAGACTGAAAAAGCTGCCCAGAGCGCTGAGTGTGGAGCTTATGTAGCCTGCGGTCTTGCCGTATTCCTGCTCGATAACGCCCACCAGAGTGGTTCTGCCGCTGTGACGCATGCTCTTGGAGTAGCCGAGCGCCAGCGCAAGACAACCCAGACCCGAGCCGAGTGTGAACCACCATGCGCTGAATCCGTAGCTGAATGCCAGCTGAGCCGTGCCCACGGTAGCCTGACCGCCCACAAGCGTGCCGATGATGGTGCCTGCCACTATCATACTGCCTGTTTTGCCGCCGCCGCGCTCAAAATCGGCGGCGTTTTTGACCTTTTTGCCCGAGGCTGCGCCTACAAGCGCGATAAGAACAAGGGTGAGTGCGATACCCAATATATGCATGGCCGACAGAGTCATAGTCGTAGCCTCACTTTCTGCTTTTTTCTTTGGTGTATGCTGTTTTGCATACGTGTTTATTATGCGCTTATTTTCGGCTTCCGTCAACCGATTTATTTCCTTTTTGCGCCTTTATTTCCCGTCCTTTTACGCGGCTTTTTGAGGATAAAATCCTATCAAAAGCCAAAAAGGATGATACTATGCAATATACTGTGCAAACTCTGCAAAAAATACGGGACAAGCTCCGCGCTTTTGCCGCCACACCGGCTTTTGACAGCGGATGCAGTTTTGCTATGGGTGTTTTGTTGTCGTGGTCAAAGATCGGCGCTTGGCGGCCCTTTGGCATCGCCTACGGTCTGGCAGCAAGGCGCGACAGTCTGCTGAGCTGCGCAGGGGCGTTTTTGGGCGGTATCTGCGCCGTCAAAAGCGGTGGGGTCATGTACGCATCGGCTATTATGATATGTTTTTCCTGCCGTATGGTGCTGCGCGACACTCCCGTGGGCAAACTGCGCGGCTTTATGCCTCTGTGCATACTTTTGTCGGTGTTTTTTGTCAAAGCACCTGCCGTTCTGCCCGAGGGATTTTGGTCGGGGACGGCTCTTGCGCTGGAAGCTTTGGTTGCCGCGGGAATGTGGCTGGTGCTGGACAGCCTGCTTGATACAAAAAATCCCCCATACCCCGATGCTCTGCCTCTTGACACCTTGCCCATGTCGGGTGCGCTCGAGCAGCTTGGCAATATGCTTGCCTCCCCCGTGCCTCGCACAAATAGCGGCCAAAGCGCTCTTGAATGGGCGTTTGACTCGGTCTGCGCATCCTGCAAAAGCGCCCGCACCTGCTGGAAGGACAACTACACCTCCACCCGCAGAGCGGCAGAGCGGGTGAGGGATATTCTGGAAAACCGCGGGGCGCTGACCGAGCAGACCTTACCCGACCCACTGCAGAAATGTCCCCGCAAAGCCGCTCTCTGCCATAGCCTCAACCACCAGTATGAAAATGCCCGAGCCCGCGAAACTGCACGCAAAAAGCAGCAGCAAGGCTCGACTTTGATGAAAAAACAGTTTGACAGCGTGGCAATGCTGCTGCGTGATGCCGCCTATGGGGGCGGGCGAGAGGAGTTTTTGAGCCGATTGGGCAAAAAAGCCGACCCGATAGCCAAAAGCTACCGACTGCAGGGAGGGTGTCGGGTGGAGTATGACGGGGAGGGGATAGCTATCAGCCTGCCCCTGCCACGCGCATGGCACAGTGAGGACAACAGCGCGCTGCGCGACAGCCTGACCCTTGCGCTGGGCTGTTCGCTGGACGAGGGCGAATACCGAGATACCCCGAGCGGACGTGTGCTCAGCTTTTGTATCGGCAGACGGATAGGCACAGACGTAGTGTCGGTCAGCCGCGCCATCGAGCGGGAAAAGGTGTGCGGCGACTGCTGCAAGCATCTGATAACCTCCGACAGACGGC
>JAFYMQ010000135.1 GCA_017556565.1 Clostridia bacterium
ATTCATTGCGCTCGCGCCGCTTCGCTACCCTGCATAGGGGAAGGCTTAACAGAGGTGTCCTGCGGACGGATTGAATACCGATTTCTCCCTCAGTCACCAACGGTGACAGCGGTCGCAATCACAGATTTCTCCCCGCTTTGGCTAAAAACATGCCCCCAGCATGTTTTCTTAACGCGTCGCGCCCATCCCGGAGGGAGCCTTTATAATAGCCTTGCTCCGGAGGAAATCGATGGATTTCGCGTATTATACAAGTAACTGACGCGCAGACAGTACCGTGTGTACGGCAAGCGGAAGTTACGCAGTAGAATCGCGAAAGGCGCGATTTCCGTTAAACATAAAGCTACATAAAAACCCGCAAGACTCAGGATTGAGCCTTGCGGGTTTAGAGCTATATTTTGAATCAGATAACCATGCAGACCAGCCAATAGAGCACAGGTATGGTCAAAATGGACAGGATGGTGGTGCCCAGAGTGAATGCGACTGCATTCTCTGTGTCGCCGCCAAAGCCGTCTGCCAGAGTGGATGCAAGACCTGCGGTGGGCATGCTGAATGTGATAAAGAAGCCGAGAACCATATTGCCGTCGATGAAAGAGCCTTTGAAGATGACTTTGAGGGCGAATACGGCGGCGGTGATGATGACGGGATATACGACCAGTCTGACAAAAGACACGTAGTAGGTCTTCCACTTGGTGAACAGAGCGGACAGATTGACGGCGCCCATCTTCATACCGAGAATGGTCATGGACACGGGGGTAACGATGTTGCTGAAATGGGTGGCGTAGGTTGCGACCTCGGGGATAAAGCTCTTGACATCGAGCAGGTTGAAGATGATACCGAATACGAAAGCTATAAGAGCGGGGTTCATAAGACCCTTTTTGAGGCTCATCTTGGACTTGTCGCCGGTGACCAGATAGATGCCCAGAGTGTACATGAGGATATTGGTCAGGATGTTGAGGATAATAAGCACGGTCATAACGGGCGAATCAGCGCCGAAAACCGCCATGGCGAGAGGGATGCCCAAAAATCCGTTGTTGGCAAAAACCTCACAGAAGCGCATCATACCGTTCTTTTTTGCGTCTTTTTCCATAGCGGACAGAGGCTTGGAAGCAAAGAACATAACAAGGGTGTAGATAACGCCGACCACTGCAACAAAGGCAAAGGAAACCAAAAGCTCTTTGTTGAACACCATTTTGCTGATGGTACTGCTGAAAATCAGGAAAGGCATACCCATGTACATCATCATCTTGGACAGAGATACCGACTGCTCCTGCTTGAGCTGACCGGTCTTGACCAGCAGATAGCCGGGGATTGCCAGTGCGACGAAAAGAATAACATTGCGAAGCATAATAAATAATGCGTCCATAATCTTTCTCCTTTTTGCATTTTGAATAATTTTATCACACATTGCAGCATACTGTAAACAATGAAATATACTGTTCTGCTATAACTTTTGTGTTATAGCGGATTTTATTGTGCAGCGGTGGATTTTGTGATACAATGAAATCATCAACAAAACTGAGAGGTCTGTATGGAAATACTCCACTGTGACAAAGATATAGCCGTGTGCATAAAGCCTGTGGGCATGGATTCTGAGCATCAGGTGCCTCAGGCGCTCAGCGAGCAGTTGGGCGGCGAACTATACACTCTGCACCGTCTGGACAAAAACGTGGGCGGAGTCATGGTCTATGCCCGCACAAAAGCCGTGGCAGCCAAGCTGAGCCAACTTATCCAGCAGGGCGGCATGGTCAAGGAATACGTGGCGCTGGTACACGGCACGCCGCCCGAGTCGGGAGACTGGGAGGATCTGCTATTTAAGGACAGCAGCAAAAACAAAGTTTTTGTAGTCAAGAGGCAGAGATCGGGCGTGAAAAAAGCGCGGCTTGAATACACCCGTCTGTCCCCTGCGGACGTCTCCCCCGCTCTGGTTAGGGTGCGGCTGCACACGGGCAGAAGCCACCAGATACGGGTGCAGTTTGCTTCCCGCGGGTTTCCCCTGCTGGGCGACAGAAAATACGGCGGCAAGGATACAGAGCAAGCCCCACGGCTGTTTTCCTGCAAGCTGAGTTTTGAGCTGAACGGCAAACAGATGGAGTTTGAGACGCTGCCCGACTGGGCAAAGTAACACACATATATATAACAAAACCGCAGCGAGCCTCGCTGCGGTTTATTTTGTGTCAGGTGGGTTTTCAGACTATTTTGCCGCGGCAGATAACGGTCTTGACATTGAGGCTCCTGTCAAGCACGCAGACGTCGGCATCGTAGCCTTGTTTGAGGACGCCTTTTTTGACATTCAGGTTCATCTGGCGCAGAGGGTTGACTGTCAGCATTTTTACACCATCGATGAGGCTTGTGCCGCTTTGAAGCATGGTTCTCAGCAGGCGGTCACCGGTGGCAACGCTGCCTGCAAACGCCGAGCGGTCGAGGAGCTTTGCCACGCCGTCCTCAACAATAACGGGCAGAGGATCGCTCATACTGCCCAAAAAGCTGCGGTCGGTCTGCTGACCTGCGGCGCGCATGGAGTCGGTGATCAGGGCGATGCGCTCGGGGGCTTTGAACTTCTGTACATACTGAAGCAGCGACTGGGGCAGATGGCAGCCGTCGGCTATGATCTCAACGTCCATACCGTCTATAAGGTAGCCTGCCTCAAGTACGCCGGGCACTCTGAAGCCGCCGCGGCGTGTAATGGTGCTGCAGCAGGAGTAAAAATGCGTGATATGCCGATATCCCATATCAAATGCCCGCTTGACCGTATCAAGGTCGGCATTGGAATGGGCAATACTCAGTGTGATGCCATTGGAATTGGCAAACTCGGCAAACCTGTCCGCGCCCTCAAGCTCGGGCGCAACGCTCCACCGCCTGATGCTGCCCTCGGATGCCTCAAACGCGGCTGTATACTCGCTCTCGTCAAACTGTCTGATATGCTCGGGAGGCTGTGCACCTGCCTGAACGGGTGACACGTAGGGGCCCTCTACGTGCAGGCCGAGGATGTTGGCGGTGATGCGCTTATCTTTTTCGGCTTTTTTGTACCGCTCGATACTATTGAGCAGTATCTTGCCGCTTGCCGAGGTCAGAGTGGGCATTATTGACGTAGTACCGCAGCGCAGATGGGCATTGGTGGCGTTGAGGTAGGCATCCTCAGCATCGTCCATATAGTCGCTGCCGCCACCGCCATGCTGATGGATATCGACAAAGCCGGGCGACACCCAGCAATCGGTGCAGTCTATCTCTGTATAACTGTCGGACACCTCAGCATCTCTGCCAACAAGCGCTTCTATAGTGCCGTTTTTTATCAGCAGGTCTTGCTCTGATAATCCGTGTTCGGTGATCAGTATGCCGTTTTTGAGACGGTATGCGCTCATTTTTGCCACTCCCTGTCTGCCTGCTGCTGGATCATAAGTGCCGTTTGGGTAGACTTGAGCACGTTTTCGGTCACAGTGCAGGTGTTATTTTTTATCTCGGTCGCAAGCTCGTCCATATAGCCCGCAATAGTGCCGCTATAGGTAAGCTTTTGGGGGGATGGGTTGCCCTCTTCATACATTGTAACGTGCTCGTCTTTGTAGTTGAAGCTCAGCATGCCCCGCTCGCACCATACTCTGAACTCCCAGTAGCTGGGCAGAGTAAAGGCATAGGACGGCGCCGAGTAGGACACGTCAGCCAGCACGCCTGCGCCGTTATCAAGCCGTGCCATGAAGGTGGCGCAGTCGCGAAAATCGGGGTGATATGCAGCATAGCCGTTCCATACACGGGCGGCGTCGATATGAGCAAACTCCGACCCGGTCAGCATACGGACAAGGTCGACGCCGTGGATGGCAAGATCGTTGATGGTGCCGCCGTGTTTGCCCGGCTCAAAGTACCATTTGGGGCGGTTGGGGTAGTCTATGCAATGCTGACCGTTGAAGGCTATATTGCGCACCTGACCCAGCCGACCGCTTGTGAGCAGGTCATATGCCGCAAGGGTCTGGGGAAGATAGCGCAGATCAAGCATACAGGCGATTTTCAGGTTCTTTTCGCGGCACAGCGCGGATATGGTCTCAAGCTGCTGCAGGCTTGTACAGATGGGTTTGTCGGCGATTATATGCTTGCCCGCACGCAAAGCACGGATTATAGCCTCTCCCCTGTCGCCGTAAGCGCAGCCGATGGCAACCGTGTCGATATCGCTATCCAGCCAGCTGTCATAGGGCAGGTCGCTGAAACGGCAGCCAAGCTCCCGCTCGGCTTTTGCCCGGGCATCATTATCAGGCTCAATGCAGCCTGCTATCTCAATATTGTCCGAGCCGCAGGCAAGCTTGTAGAGTCCGTTTATATGCCCGTGACGGAACCCGTAAAAAAGCAGCTTCATAACTCAAAGCACCTTACTGCCGCTGTCGCGGTCGAGGAACATCTGTGCGTTATTATGCTTGCGCAGTGCGGTGGCGGGGCAGATTTCTCCATACTCGCCGCAGAGCATTGCGTGGACGGCGTTGGCTTTTGTAGCGGCGGGGACTGTGCAGATGAGATACCCGGCGCTCATCAGCGCGGGCACAG
>JAFYMQ010000136.1 GCA_017556565.1 Clostridia bacterium
ATCACCCGTCCCAACCTGTTCGGCCCCGAGCCTCAGGAGGTGTGCGACACGGTGTTCAAATCTCTGCCCTACCGTCTCATGGCACACACGGCAGAAGACCTCTGCGAGTATTTTATGCCCAATGACGAGCTGGTCAGGTGCAGCCACGGCGACGTGCGTCACGGATTTATTATGTCTTTCCCCGGCCATGCCCCCGAGTTTGACCTGATGGAGCTTGAGAGCAAGGTGCTTGATATGATCGCCCAGGAGCTGCCCGTCGGCTACGTGGACGAGAGCCATATGTCCATCGGCGGTCAGATCCACGTGTGCACCGGCCCCCGTACCCACGTCAGCAACACCGGCAAGATAAAGGGCTTCAAGCTGCTCAACCACTTCATCTACGACTCTATGAAAAAATGCTACCTCATGGTAGGCTCGGTAGGTGAGAAGAGCGAAGAAAACCTGCAGAAGCTTGACCGAATGATCAGATAAATATATTTTGAGGAGATAAATATGAACAACTTTGATTGTCTGTTTGCAGAAAAACCTGTGTTCGAGCAGGCTCAGTTTGTCAAGGGTATCTACCCCGCCGCCAAAGGCGAAAAGGACGTCTTTGTCAAAAACGAAGGCGCAGAGAGCGACAAGGGCAGCTTTGTAATGCCCGTACATTGCCGCAGCCTGTTTGTTACCAAGTTTGAGCAGAAGCCTGCTTTTCTGCGCACCGCTCTGTGCGATATAGACCCCCGCACCCTCAAAGAGGGCGAGGGCGTTGCCTGCAAGTGGCAGGAGCATCTGCAGTATTTTGAGGGTGAGGCTGAAGGCGAGTGCGTAGACTTCCTCTGCGCGCCCACCAAGATGGATCAGTATCTTATTATCTATACAGGCAGTGAGGACAGCTTCTTTATCGGTGAAAACCCCGTCTGGCTGGGTCACGACACCGAGGATTGCTGGTACACCCCCGCTGTGGCAGGCGACCTCAATGGCGGCGAGGGCAGCTTCGGCAATTGGGAGTGGTCTGCAGACCAGCTGTATGAGAATCTCTACGAGCCCCTGCGGAATAAATACCCCGAGTACATCAGCCGCACATGGATAGGCAAGGATCAGACCAATACCTATGATATGTGGCAGTACACCTTTGAGCCCAAAGACTACGAGCAGACCCTGTATCTGACCGCCTGCCTCCACGGCCCCGAGATCGACGGCTACTACGGTCTGACACAGTTCTTGCATCAGCTGACCGAAGAGGACGGCAGCCACCCCGGCATGCACTACGTCCGCGAAAAGGTCAGACTGATCGTTGTGCCCGTTGTCAACGTCTACTCTGCAGCCACCAATCACGAGCGCCGCAACAGCGCCGGTGTTGACCTCAACCGCGACTGGCTGGCACATTCTCAGGCAGAGACCATCAACGTGCTGCGCCAGATACATCTGTTCAAGGACGAGATCGCCGCTATCATCGATTTCCACGGCTGCCGTCCCACCACCGCACCTCTGTACTATCAGTTCAGTATGCAGAGCACCAACTCCAACGTCTGCCGCAAGGTAGCCAACCACATCCAGCAGCGCCTCTATGACATGGGCAGAGAAAAGGGCGAGCCTATCCTGACCGACATCCCCGGCAAGTACAACAAGAGCAATCTGTTTTTGCAGGGCTATTGCTACAATACCTTCAACATCCCCACTCTGGTAGCCGAGCACAACCCCGGCAGATGGTATGAGGAGCATTCGGCAGAGAGCCTGCAGTGGGCAACCGAGTGCTACGGCAACCTGATCATCCAGCACGCACTGGCAAAGCTCAAGACTAAATAAGAGGTAAAGTTATGAAGAATTTTGATTATCTGTTTGAGGAAAAAGCTATATTCCAGCAGGCCGAGTTTGTAAAGGGCATCCTGCCCGTTGCCAGGACCGACAAGGACGTCTATGTCAAGAACGAAGGCGAAGAGTGTGAAAAGGGCAGCTTTGTCCTCTATCTGGAAAACCGCAGCGTATACGAAGTACGCTTTGCAAACAAGCCCGCGGCTCTGCGCTGTGCCCGCTGCGACTTTGACCCCCGCACTTTGAGGGTGGGTCAGGGCGTGTCCACCGAGATCCACGAGCATCTGCCCTATTTTGAGGGCGAGGTCGAGGGCGACAATGCAGACTTTATCTGCACCCCCAACAAAAACGGTCAGTATCTGGTCATCTATACAGGCTCCGATGAGGAGTTCTTTATCGGTGAAAACCCCGTATCTCTGGGCTATGACACAGACGACTGCTGGTTCTACACTCCCGTTGTGGGCGACCTCAACGGCGGTGAGGGCAGCTGGGGCAACTGGGACTGGTCTCTGGACGAGCTGCTTGAGGCTGTCTACGAGCCCATGCGCGCCAAATACCCCGAGTACATCACCCGCAGCTGGATAGGCAAGGATCAGACCAACACATATGATATGTGGCAGTATACCTTTGCTCCCGAAAATTACGAGCAGACCATCTTCATCACCGGCGGCCTCCACGCCACCGAGATGGACGGATATCTGAGCCTTGCTCATTTTCTGCAGATCATGGCTGACGAGGACGGCACACACGAAGGCCTGCACTATCTGCGCACCAAGGTGCGCCTGATCGTTGTGCCCGTTGTCAACGTCCACTCGGCAGCCACCACCCACGACCGCAAGAACAGTCAGGGCATCGACCTCAACCGTGACTTTGGTGACCACAGCCAGGCAGAGACAGTCAACGTGCTGTGGCTGCTCCACCAGTACAAGGACGAGGTGGGCGTTATCATCGACTTCCACGGCGCAGTCAAGCGCTGCGTGCCTCTGTACTATCAGTTCAGCATGCAGGCTAAGAACTCCAAGGTCTGCCGCAAGGTGTCCAACCACATCCAGCAGGAGCTCTTAAAGCGCGGCTGGGAAAAGGGCGAAGCCGACCTCAAGTACCTGCCCGGCAAGTACAACAAGAGCGACAAATACCTGCAGGGCTATTGTTGGAACACCTTTGGTATCCCCACTCTGGTAGTCGAGCATAACCGCGACCGCTGGTATGACGAGCACGCCGCCGAGGCCCTGCAGTGGGGCACCGAGTGCTACGGCAATTTCCTCATCCAGACCGCTCTGGCAAAGATCAAGATAACCGAGAAGAAGTAAGAAATATATAATATAAAACAAAAAAACGGAGAGCGAAACGCTCTCCGTTTTTTGACGTTATAAATTATTGCAGTATTCGTCAAGTTCCCACTTGGCAGGATTTTCATCAATATATTGCCATAGGGCAAGATAATCGTTCATATCGCGGATAATATGGTCGTAGAAAGATGTTTGAAAAATCCGACCTTTTCCTGCCAGCCGAGTGGTCAATGATTTGAACGAGCAAATTACATCGGACAGAGTAGGGCGGGGGCTTGCTCCCGCCGTTTCCTGCTCAATGCGCAGCAAAATATGAATGTGATTTGGCATAATCACATATTTGTCAATTTTTATATTGGGGTATCTTTCCTCCAACCCGACAAGTTGATCATTTGCAATAACCCCTATCTCGGACAGGGTTACGGCGGCGGGAGCAAGCCCCCGCCCTACAAGTGTCGGATCGCTCTGATTGACTACCCTCGACAAAATATTCTTTCTGTCTTGGGTGCATATGGTCACGAAATACCCGCCGGCGGTGTACTCAAACTCGGGCAGACGGGCACTTTTCCGTGACTGATATTGCTGATTCGTTTTGCCGTATTTTTATCTTATCCCAATTTTGACATAAACTTTTCGGCGTTGACGATGAACCGCTCGTGTGCGCCTTTGCCTATTACCTGATCTGCGCATTTTGCCTGCACCTCAAACACCAGCTTGCGGCGCTCCACGGCGGTGAGTGTGCATTCTACCTCGATGACTGCGCCCAGAGGGGAGGCGGCATCGTGGGTGACGTTTACCAGAGTGCCTACGGTTGTGCTGCCCTCCTCAAGATAGGGTGCGACACAGCTGAGGCAGCAATTTTCCATTGCGGCGATCATCATGGGGGTGGAATAGACCTTGAGCGCGCCCGAGCCTACCTTGTCGGCGGTAAGTTCTTCGGTTACGGTCAGGGTGATACGGTTTTTCAGTCCTGCTTCAAGCATTTTTAGCTCGTCCTTTCGTTAAATATTCAGTATGGCGCTTGCAAACCTGAAGTATACAAGCAATGTTACGGTATCCACGATAGTAGTGATAAAGGGGCTTGCCATGACCGCAGGGTCAAGACCGATCTTTTTGGCAAGCATGGGCAAGGTGCAGCCAACCAGTTTGGCAAACACTACGGTAGCGCCCAGAGTCAGGCAGACCACCGCCATGACGGGCACGGTCAGACCGTTGTTATGGAGCAGCAAAAAGTCCACCAGATACATTTTTGCAAAGTTTACGCAAGCCAGCGCGACAGCACACAGTGCGGCCACCCGCAGCTCTTTGTACAGCACCTTGAATATATCGGAAAACTCCAGCTCGCCCAGCGACATACTGCGCAGTACGGTGACCGAGGACTGGCTGCCCGAGTTGCCCGCCGTGCTCATCAGCATGGGTATGAACGCCGTCAGCGCCGCCTGTGCCGCCAGCGCAGACTCAAAGGATGTGATTATCATACCCGTGAAGGTTGCCGAAAGCATCAGCAGCATCAGCCAGGGTATGCGGTTTTTGACCAGCTCTATTACGCCCGTACGGGTATAGGAGCGCTCGGAGGGGGTGATAGCGGTCATTTTTTCCAGGTCTTCGGTTGTTTCTTCCTGCAAAACGTCGATAGCATCGTCGACCGTGACTATACCGACCAGTCGGTTTTCGCCGTCCACGATAGGCAGAGCGAGGAAGGCGTATCGG
>JAFYMQ010000137.1 GCA_017556565.1 Clostridia bacterium
GTATGATTTCAGAATCAACATCGCAATGTACATCGATCCCACCAAGGTTCTGTTCGCTGAGAACGTCATTCTGCCCGCAGGCGGCTACGTTCCCGGCTTCGGCTTCGGTACCGACTGGATCGCAATTGCTAAGTAATCTTATCCAAGCTTAACAAAGTATTCATCCTAATACTTTTTCCACTTCCAACTTCGAACACAAAGCCCGATGGGATATCCCATCGGACTTTGTGTCTCAAAAAAACGTTAAGCCACCGAGTATATATAGTACCTCGGTGGCTTTTTTGCGTTCTTATTTGATTTTCAGCCCGAACAGATCGGGGCGTGAGTAATGTCCGCATGCATCAAAATCCAGCCGCGCCGCCGATACCTGAGACAGATCTATCTCTGCTGTCAGTATCTGCTCTTTGTGGTACACGGGTTGCGCCAGATATTTGCCGGTGGGGGAGATGATGCAGCTGCCGCCGGGGCAGATTTCTTCATAGGGCATATCTCCTGCAGAGCGAAGGGAGCTTGGGTACATATCCCGCGTGACAAACTGATTGCAGCTCAGCACAAAACACCTGCCCTCCTGAGCGATGTGCCGTACGGTTGCCTGCCACTCCTTGCGCGAGTCGGCGGTGGGCGCAATATAGACGTTTACGCCCTGCTCGTACAGAGCGGTGCGGGCAAGTGGCATATAATTCTCCCAGCATATCAGGCAGCCGATTTTGCCTATGGGCGTATCAAGCACCAATATATCATCCCTGCCGCCCTCGCCCCACACGCAGCGCTCTGCACCGGTGGGCTTGAGCTTGCGCTTTTTGCCCAGCAATTCGCCCGAGTCGGATATGAGCAGGTTGGTGCAGTAGAGTGTATCGGTCAGCGTGTCTTGCTCGGTAACGCCTATGGATACGTAGCAGGAGCAGTCTTTTGCAGCCTGACACAGCGGTGCAATGTCGCGGGGAATGACCACCGAATTGCGGTGATAGAGCAGATAGTCTTGCCTGCCGCCTGCGTCCGCGCCGCCGATATGCATGCCAAAGCTGAGTCCGCGGGGATAGCAGGGGACAAACGACTCGGGAAACACCACCAGCCGCGCGCCCATCCCGGCTGCATCGGCAATCAGCGATACGGCCTTGGCAATTGTGGCGTCTTTGTCAAACATTACGGGTGATGCCTGCACCACCGCAGCTTTGTATATCATGTCAGCCATACTTATGCCCTCTCTGCCAGCGCCTGCATCTGTCGGAACATTTCTTCTATCCTGCAAAGCTCGCTTTCTTTGCTCTGCTCCAGCCAATGTGCGCGGTATTTGCTCAGCCAGCTTTCGGTGTCGGTGGTGCGCTCTGTCTTAGTGCCACGCAGCGCCATAAACAGCTCGGCAATGACCGCCGTACCCTCGGCGGCTATGAGCATGGCGCGGCGGTAGTTGTCTGATGCCCATTTTTGGCTCTCAAGCTCGCACATAAGCTGCTTTGCCTGTTCCACCGCCTCCGTCAGCTCCTCATCGGTGGGGAAGGTGGCGTAGGGGATCTTGCTCTCATGGGTCAGATCCGACCAAAGCCGTGCAAACTTGAAAAACTGAGCTTTTTCGTGCAGGGTATTGACCTGCCTGAGATACTCATAGCCTCGCTCCTGCCGATAAAGCAGCATAGACACGGCATTGTGAAAATCCTCGTCAACAGGCGACCCGAAATCCCACGACTTCTGTGCGCCCACAACGATGCCGTACATGGACAGCTCGATGCTGCAGGGGTGTCCGTAATCGCCCCAATTGGTGTTCATCATGCCGTCTGCGGCGTATTTTGCACCAAAAGCCGCCATATTGCAGATGTTCTGCTCGGCAACTGCGGCATTCTCGCACAGACGGAAATATGCCGAGTTGGAGGGGCAGACAAGCTTCTTTTGGGCTCTGCCCTCAAGCTTTTGCACCCGTGATTCGGGCGGCTCGGCGGCATAACCCCAGCAGAGCATAATAACGTCGTCGGGGATGGCTTTTGAATGTTCGGGATTGTCGAGGAATACCGAGTCCGCCCAGAGCATGACCTTTTTGCCCTTGGATTTGACGTAGTCGATGACTTTTACCATAAAATCTATGTACATTCTGTCCACGTCAATGCCCAGTGCGGCATTCTTGCCGATTTTCAGGTCAAATGGCTCGTCACCGCACACGTTGACGTACCGGGAAGAAAACAGAGGGATATACTGGTCTATCAGACTTTTTACAAACTCAAAGCTTTCGGGCAGCGCGGGATTGATGGTGTGATGCTTGAGCGACTCGTACCAGTCCATATACTGGGGCTCGTAGTTGTCAAGCTCACGCAGATGGGCATTCTGGGGCAGCTGCAGCATGCGGTACATATGACCGCAGGTGGCAAGCGAGGGCACAAGATCGACAAAATGATCCTCACAGTAGTTGACAAGGTCAACTATCTCCTCGGGTGTCAGATAATTGCTCTCGTCAATAGTGCCGTACATCTCGCGGAAGGGGAACGCATGCTCTACATACAGCTGCAGGCCGTTGAGTTTGTAGAAGGATATATCGTCCACAAGCTGCTTGAGGGATCTGAGTGTGGGCACTCTGCCGCGTGTAACGTCATGATACAATATGCGGTACGGATTGGACGGGCTGTCCTCTATCTCGGCGCAGAAGATCTGCTCATTCATAAAAATCTGACGCAAGGTCTGCACACCGTAAAAAGCGCCGTGTACGCCGTCACTCTCTATCACTATACCGTCGCAGCCCAGATGCAGTCTGTAGCCCTCGCTGTCGCCGCTGCCACAGACAATGCGCAGGGGCAGACCGTCGGGGGATTGGGGCAGCTTTGATGCCGCATCAAGCAGCCGCCTGTCCTCAATACCGCCGCACAGACGTACGCTGCGGCAGGGCAGAGGGGTGGTGGACAGGGTAATTTTTTGTGGTGTGGGGATAATATGCATGTCGCTCGTCCTTTCCGGCTATGCAGGGGAGATATGCCTGCCCCTGCAATATTTGCCTGCTAAAACGGCTCCCGTTTTCACGGGAGCCGAATGTGTGTGGGTAGATTTTATTTTGCGTATTCCACAGCTCTGGTCTCGCGTACAACGTGTACCTTGACCTGACCGGGATAGTTCATCTCGCCCTCGATCTTGCGGGCAAGGTCGTGAGCCAGAATAACCATATCGTCGTCCTTGACCTCTTCGGGCTTGACGATGATGCGGATCTCGCGGCCTGCCTGGAATGCAAAGCACTTCTCAACGCCCTTCATGCCGCTTGCAAGCTCCTCGAGCTTCTCAAGGCGCTTGATATAAGCCTCAAGATTTTCGCGTCTTGCGCCGGGACGTGCTGCGGAGACAGCGTCTGCAGCCTGAACGATAAAGTCTGTAACAGTAATGGCGTCAACGTCGCCGTGGTGTGCGTGGATAGCGTGAACGATCTCTTTCTTCTCGTGGTACTTCTCAGCCAGTTCAACACCCAGATTGACGTGGCTGCCGTCGACCTCGTGGGTGACAGCCTTGCCGATATCGTGGAGCAGACCTGCGCGCTTTGCAGCGGTGATGTCAGCGCCCAGCTCGGCAGCCAGCAGACCGGCGATATGGGATACCTCGATAGAGTGCTTGAGTACGTTCTGACCGTAGCTGGTGCGGTAGCGCATACGGCCCAGCAGCTTGATAAGCTCGGGATGTACGCCAGCAACGCCGGTCTCAAAGATAGCGCGCTCACCCTCCTGCTTGATGGTGGCGTCAACCTCCTTGCGGGCTTTTTCCACCATCTCCTCGATGCGGGCGGGGTGGATTCTGCCGTCTGCGATCAGCTTTTCCAGAGTGATTCGTGCGACCTCACGTCTTACGGGATCAAAGCTGGACAGTGTGATAGCTTCGGGTGTGTCGTCGATGATCAGATCGACTCCGATAAGAGTCTCGAGTGTGCGGATGTTTCTGCCCTCACGGCCGATGATTCTGCCCTTCATTTCGTCGTTGGGCAGGGGAACGACCGATACGGTGACCTCGCTTGCGTGGTCAGCGGCGCAGCGCTGAATAGCAACCGAGAGGATGTTCTTTGCCTTGGTGTCGCATTCTTCTTTGAGTTCGCGCTCGATTTCTTTCAGCTTGATGGCTGCATCGTGGCGTGCCTCGTCTTCGACCTGCTTGATGAGGTAGCTTTTTGCCTCTTCAACGGTCATGGAAGATATCTTCTCCAGAATCTCCAGCTGGCTCTTCTTGATGGAGTTGACCTCTTCCTGCTGTTCCTCCAGCTGCTTTAAGCGGTTGGAGATCTTTTCTTCTTTTGCTTCGATATTCTCGACTTTCTTGTCGAGGGCTTCTTCCTTCTGGACAAGTCGGCGTTCCTGCTTCTGGATCTCTGCGCGGCGTTCTTTGATTTCCTTCTCGTTTTCAGAGCGGGCGCGGTAGATTTCTTCGCGGGCTTCAACTACGGCTTCGCGCTTTTTGGCTTCGGCCGATTTGATAGCGTCGTTAAGTATGCGTTTAGCTTCGTCTTCTGCACTGCCTATATCTTTCTCAGCTTTTTTCTTGCGGATGATGATTCCTGAGACAATGCCGATACCTACACCAACAACCAGAGCGACAGCCAACAGAATGTACTGTACGGTGGGTGTCAAGATTATTCCTCCTAAAATATATATTAATATAATCCCGCCTTTTGCCCTGCAAAAAGCAAGACTACACCTACTGTATATTGTATATTGATTAAGTCGCTATGTCAAGAAATAAATATATAATGTCCGGGCAAAAAACCTGCTTTTTGCGATTGATTTGAAGGCGCAACAAAGCTATAATTATAAGTATAAATCAAAAATTACGGAGTGATCACAATGCAGATTGGCGCGCAGTTTTATACTATCAGAGATTTTTGCAAAACAACCGAGGATCTGGCACTTTCGCTCAAAAAAATCGCGGATATAGGCTACACCACGGTGCAGCTGTCGGGCACCTGCGCCTATGACGCCCACTGGATGGCTCAGCAGCTCAAACAAAACGGTCTCAGATGCGTTATTACCCACACCGCTCCCGCCCGCCTGACCGGTGAGACAGAACAGGTCATAGCTGAGCACAATATCATCGGCTGCGACTGTGTCGGTCTGGGCAGCTACCGCTTCGAGCAGCCCGAGTGCACTATAGATACATTTTTGCAGACCTATACTCCCGTTATGGATGCCGTGCAGGCAGCGGGCAAATATTTTATGTACCACAATCACGCCTTCGAGTTTGACAAAATAGACGGCAAGCCGCTGCTGCAGCA
>JAFYMQ010000138.1 GCA_017556565.1 Clostridia bacterium
AGAATGCGATGGGGCTCAGGTTTGCAAACAGTTTGACCGACAGAGAGTATACCACCACGGCGTGGACAATATAGCATACGTATGCGATGATGATGACCTTGAGCAGGGGGAGCAGCACCTGAGCGCCGTTTGTGGCAACAACTGGCACAATAAGTGCGAATACGCCGATAGCCGATGCCTTGATAATAAGCTCCATGACCTTGAAGGAGACCTCGGCAAAGCTGTCAACAAAAGCTGCGGCGGGCTTGGCCTTTTCGCCTGCAAGAATAATGCCGAAGCCGAAGAAGATGGCAATAACGATTACCTGCAGCATGTTGGCATTGACCAGAGGCGCAAAGAAGTTGGAGGGGAAGATATTGACCAAAGTGTCCATAAATTTAGGCGCGGTAGCAGCGTTGTAGACAAGATCGCCTGCGGGCAGGGTAAATCCGCCGCCTACGTTGAGCAGGTTTGCAACAACAAGACCGATAGTGATAGCAAACGCAGTTGTGAACATAAAGTACACTACGGTGGAGATGCCGATACTGCCAACCTTTTTGATATCCTTGAGGGAGATGATACCCTGAATCATGGACAGTATGACCACGGGCACAACGATCATCTTGATCAGGTTGAGGTAAATAGTGCCAAAAGGTTTGATGTAGTTGTTTGCAAAATCAGGTGCGCCCTGCAGCGCAAGACCGACCATAACGCCAAGAGCAAGTCCGATGGCTATCTGTGTAGTCAGGGAGATTTTTTTGGATTTGGTTTGCATAATACAAGCCTCCTGCATAATTTTGGTATAATTATATCACGCACAATAGAAAAAATCTATTGTTAAAATACAAAAAATCTAATAATTCAGCTAAAATACATTGCAAAAATAAAAAATGCAGAAAAAACCAAAAAGTGTATATTTGTATGTTGCTTGGGCAGCGTTTTTACAAAAGCAGTCCGGGCTGACCAATCTCCTCGAATACCTCGTGTGCGGTATCCATAAACAGCTTGATGGTAGGTGTGTCTGTGTTGTCACGGTGACGCAGTATATATATGGAGCGGTCGGGTACGGAAAACGCAGGTGTGCACTGGCGCACCGAGCCGTCGCGGCAGACTCGGGCGGCGATGCTTCGGGGTACGAGTGCCCATTTGCCGGTCTTGGACACGAACAGTTCTATCTGTCCCATCAGTTCCAGCGATATCTGGGGCATATAGTGAGAGCCGAATGCCGACTGATGCCAGAACTCATAATCGGCAGACCACTTGATATACACCTCGTCCCACACAGACAGCTGCTCGATCGTAACGTTGTCCGAGTAGGGGGCATCGGCAGAGCATATCAGGGTAAAAGGGTCGTTGAGAAACGGCGTCGCCACTATCTGATCGTTCTGCACCTTGGCGGTGGAAAACGCCATGTCGGTCTGACCGCGTATTATGCTGATGCAGGCGTTTTCAGCCTCCATATCCTGCACGGTCAGCGGAATATGAGGATATTTTTCTATAAATCTGTCCAGTACGGGCGGCAGCAGATAATTGCCTACGCTGTTGATGGCAGATACACGCAGCTTTTCGGACAGGGTGCTTCTGCCTACCGAGCTCATCTTCTGCAGAATGTCCCTGTACTGCAGCGCCAGATCGTAGAATGCCTGTCCCTGAGCGGTCAGGGTGATGTCTCTTTTTCCCTTGCCGCGGATGAGCAGGGGACAGCCCAGCGCATCCTCCAGAGTCTTGAGGCGCGTGGACAGGGAAGACTGTGTTATATATAGGTCTGCGGCGGCTCCGGAGATGCTTTTGTGGCGGCAAATCGCAAAAAAAGCCTCAATTTCGGTGTGGGTCATAGGGAACACCTCTTATATATAGAGTTTATGTAATATATTATATTACAAAAATGGAATTTTACAAGTGCTTAATGATGGTTTATGCTATAGATGTAGGCATATATAACAAAAACTCTATAATATCAACACCAAATCCGCTATCTGCGGAAAATAATCGAAAGGGAGCGTACAAAACATGTACAGATTAGGCATTGACACCGGCGGAACCAATACCGACGTAGTTCTCACCAATGTTGAGACCGGCCGTATGTATTATGCAAAAACACCTACCACCCCCAAGGCTCTAATGAACGGTATCATGAACGGCATCGAGAAGATCGTCAAGATCAGCGGCATTCAGAACAGTGAGCTGGACGAGCTGGTTTACGGTACTACCATCGTTGTTAACATGATCGCTCAGAAGGAGAACGAGGCAACCGCACTGATCACTACCAAGGGCTTCAAGGATGTTCTGGAGATCGGCAGAGCATACCGCAAGGAGAATATCTACGACATCCAGATGGATGTTCCCGAACCTCTGGTAAAGCGTAACCTGAGATTTGAGATCTCCGGCCGTATCAACTTCCAGGGCATCGAGACCGAGGCACTCGATCTTACTGAGATCCCTGCAATCGTCGAGGAACTCCGTGCAAAGAAGATCAAGTCTGTAGGTATCTGCCTGATGCACTCCTACGCAAACCCCGCACACGAGCAGGCTGTAAAAGAAGCCCTCAAGAAGGCTTGGCCCGAGGGATACGTATCGGCATCCTCCGACATCAATCCCCAG
>JAFYMQ010000139.1 GCA_017556565.1 Clostridia bacterium
CTTGGGGATGCGTGCGCCAAGCTCCAAAAAGCGCTTGGGGTCTTTGAGGAAGTCTACGATCTCCTCGAGGTCTCTCTTTTCTTCGTCAGCACCTGCCACGTCGTTAAAGTTGACCTTGGTATTTTCTTCTGTTGCCATCTTTGCACGGGATTTGCCAAAGTTCATGGCACCCTTTGCGCCGCCGTCCTGACGGTTCATCATAATGACCCAGAAAACAATGAATACGCCGATAATGAGCAGATAAGGCAGCATGCTTGCCCACCAGGACACAGTCTCAACAACGTAATTCTGCTTGAGTGTGCCTGCGTTTCTGTCGCGCTCGATCCACTCGCCTGCATCTTCGAGGAATACTCCGATGCTGGGCAGTCTGTAATAGACAACCTTGCCGTCTGTGAGTTTTGCCTCAAGATCAATGCCGTCTATCGTAAACTCGGTAACCTGTCCGTCACGGAAATAACCGAGTATCTCATCATAAGAAGGCTGCTCGCTGTCATCGCCAAAACCGCCGAGTGTTGCAATCAGTGTTCCGACGAGAACGAGCATTATGAGAATATAAAGTCCGATTCCCTTTTTCTTTTTCCCGGAAGGGGTACGATTTGTAGGTGTATTGTTCAAGAATACATCAGCTCCTTTGCCGATTTATGTAAATTAAGCGTATATCTCAGGTTTGAGGATGCAAACATCAGGCAGATTGCGATAACGCTCTGCATAGTCAAGTCCGTAACCAACTATAAACTCGTTGGGAACATCCGTACCCTTGTATGCAGGGGTTATATCAACCTTGTGTCCCTCAGGCTTGTCAAACAGTGTGCAAATCTTGATAGAAGCAGGCTTTCTGTCAGAGAGCATCTTGATAAGATGAGAGAGTGTAACACCGCTGTCCAGGATATCCTCAACGATTATAACATCTTTACCCTCGATATTTGTGTCCAAATCCTTAATAATTTTTACTCTGCCGGAAGTTGTTGCGGCATTTCCGTAGCTGGAAACACACATAAAGTCAATGCTGCAAGGTACGGTAACCTCGCGAACCAGATCTGCCATAAATATGAATGCGCCCTTCAGTATGGAAACCATAACAGGGCTCTTGTCTGCATAGTCCTCGGATATCTCTTTGCCCAGTCTTTTGACTATAGCGGCGATCTCCTCACGGCTTATCAGAACACCTTTTGTGTCATCGTAAAGATTTTTCATACCTATACCCTCCGAAAGAATAGTGAAATTATATTTGTTTCTTTATCAGCAGCATAGGACCTGTCATGGCAGATCCCTGCAATTGCGACTATCTTATTATTATCTACCAAAACCGGAATATTGTCACGCATTTCTTTTGGGATTTTTTGGTCTATCATGAGTTTTTTTACCGATTTGTGCATTCCGTTTATAAAAATGCGGTCTCCCTCACGTCTTGAGCGCACACCAAGGGGCAAGCTCAGCTTGTTTTTGTCAAGCCACAGCCCTCCGGGATGGCTGCCGTCTGCAAGCTGCACTTCCCAATCGCCAAAGCGGATTTTTGAGTCTATGTCTATTATTTTGTCCTCTATAGCCGATTTGGATACGGGTTTTGCAAAAACGATCTTGTCATACCGTCTGAATGCTCTTGCACCGGGCAAATCGACCGATGCAGACGGGTCTGCAGAGCGGCAAAGTTTGTGCAGTGCATGTATATGTCTGTTGGAAAGCATACCGTCCGCGCCCGCAAGTCTGCACAAAAGCTCAAAAGCTCTCGCTGCAACCGCCTCATCGGCAGCCGTAAGATCAGCTGCGTTGACTGTGACCTCACCGTTCTTTATATCACAAGTACTGACAAGTGTTTGTGCTTTACACTGCACAGCTTGGTTATACCGACGAGCTACTGCAGAAAAACGATTGAGCAGCATATCAACATCAGGATAAAGCTTGCGCATCTCGGGCAAAAGCTGCAGTCTGACAACATTACGCCTGCAACAAAGCTCAAAGTTGGTAACGTCGGTGGCATATGCCAAATTGTGCTCCCCTGCATACTTCTCGATCTCGCAACGGGACGTATCAATAAGCGGGCGGATAAACTCATCTCTGACGGGCGGTATTCCGCACATACCTTTTACAGATGCGCCGCGGCATGCATTCATGATAACGGTTTCCACATTATCATTCATATGGTGAGCTGTGGCAATTTTGTCTGCACCAAGCTTGCTTGCTGCATCACGCAAAAAATCGTACCTCAGCTCTCTTGCTGCCTGCTCGATACCGATTTTGCTCTTATGAGCGCGGGCAGGTGCATCACCATCCCCGCATATCAGTTCAATGCCGAGATTTTGACACAGTGAGATGCAAAGCTGCTTTTCAATCTGTGCCGCGTCTTTGCGTATACCGTGTGAGAAATGTGCGGCGCAGACCGTAATACCCATATTTTTGGCATTTGCAGCCAGATAGTGGGTCAATACAACAGAATCCATACCGCCGGAGAGAGCGCATAACACGCGCTCTCCCTTTGAGATCATTTTATACTCCTCAAGAGTATTACAAACCTTCATCGTGTATGGTTTCTCTCGATACGAATGTAGAATACTGACCGATCCACTGCAGCTTGATCTCGCCGGTTTCACCGTGGCGGTTCTTTGCAACGATAAGATCGGCAGAGTTGGTCTTGGGCTTGCCCTCTTCGTTGTAGTAGTCCTCTCTGTAGAGGAACAGAACTATATCAGCATCCTGCTCGATAGAGCCCGATTCACGCAGGTCGGACAGCATAGGCTTTTTGTTGGGTCGCTTTTCGGGGCCTCGGGAAAGCTGCGAGCAGCAGAGCACGGGCACTCCGAGGTCTTTTGCCATAATTTTAAGCGAACGGGATATTTCAGCAACTTCCTGAACACGGTTGTCGCCGCCCTTGAATCCGGGGGCGCGCATCAGCTGCAGGTAGTCGATAACGATAAGTCCAAGCTTGTCACCAAGTCTGCGGCACTTTGCCTTCATCTCGGCAACTGTGATGCCTGAGTTGTCATCCAGCAGAATGGGCAGCTCGCTGAGTGTCTTGGTTGCGTCTGCCATATCCATCCAGTCACTGTCCTCAAGTGTACCCATACGCAGCTTTTTGCTGTCTATATGACCCTCGCTGGACAGAAGTCGTGTTGCAATCTGCTCGGCAGACATCTCCAACTGGAAGAATACAACCGTCTTGCGGCTCTTTTTGGCTGCGTTGAGCGCCATATTCATAGCAAACGCAGTTTTACCCATACCGGGACGGGCAGCCAGCAGGATAAGGTCACTCTTATTGAGACCGCCGATATAATTATCGAGCTCTTTTATGCCTGTAGGCAGACCGGGAAGCTGACCTAAAGTTGCTGCAAGCTCGTCGAGATTGGTATATACCGACTTGATAGCCTCGGATACAGGGGTAAAAGACTTTACCTCCCTGCCCTGACGCACGGCATAGATCCGCTGCTCGGCAAGATCGGCAACAGTCTGAGGATCAGATC
>JAFYMQ010000140.1 GCA_017556565.1 Clostridia bacterium
CAACCCCAAGACCGAAAACCGCGAGCAGGCTGCACCCGCACAGCCCGCCAAGAAGGTACATTATGTTGATACCCGCGGCGCAAACGTTAACATAGAAAAGTATGACGAGCGCCTTGAGACTCTGGTTCCCAAGCAGGCAGACCATATGGGTCAGCAGAACAAGCAGAAGTTCACCAAGCAGAACCAGAAAAAGCAGCAGCAGTTCATGGGCAACAAGCGCAAGGCAGAGGAGCAGGAGAAGATGCGCCGCCTTGAGCAGCAGGCTCAGATCAAGAAAGCTCCCCTCAAGGTCCTCATCCCCGAGACCATCGCAGTAGGTGAGCTGGCTCTCAGACTCAAGAAGACCGCTGCCGAGGTCATCAAGCAGCTGATGAAGCTTGGCGTTATGGCCTCCATCTCTCAGGACATCGACTACGACACCGCATCTCTGGTAGCAATGGAGCTGGGTGCAGTACCCGAAAAAGAAGTGGTCGTCACCATCGAGGAGAAGCTGTTTGACGAGCGCGAGGACAATGCAGACGAACTGTGCGAGCGCGCACCCGTCGTTGTTGTTATGGGTCACGTTGACCACGGCAAGACCAGCCTGCTGGATGCTATCCGTGCCACCGACGTTGCCGCAGGCGAGGCAGGCGGCATCACCCAGCACATCGGTGCTTACAGAGTACAGATCAACGGCAGAGATATTACCTTCCTTGATACCCCCGGCCACGCAGCATTTACATCCATGCGTGCCCGCGGCGCACAGGTCACCGACGTTGCTATACTGGTCGTCGCAGCTGACGACGGTATCATGCCCCAGACCATCGAGGCTATCAACCACGCCAAGGCAGCAGGCGTGCCCATCATCGTAGCTGTCAACAAGATGGACAAAGAAGCTGCAAACCCTGACCGCATTATGCAGCAGCTTATGGAATACGAGCTTGTTCCCGAAGAATGGGGCGGCTCCACCGTCGTATGCAAGGTGTCTGCAAAGCAGCGCCAGGGCATCGACAACCTGCTTGAGATGGTACTGCTGACCGCAGACATCCTCGAGCTCAAGGCTAACCCCAACAGACTGGCAAAGGGTACCGTTATCGAAGCAAAACTCGACCGCGGCAGAGGCCCCGTTGCTACCATTCTGGTACAGAACGGTACACTCAAAAACGGTGATATCGTCATCGCAGGCACAGCAGTCGGCCGTGTCCGTGCAATGACCGACCACAACGGCAAGAAGCTGGACGAGGCAGGCCCCTCTGTTCCTGTTGAGATCATCGGTCTTGCCGAAGTTCCCGGTGCAGGCGACGTATTCTATGCCGTCGAAGACGAGCGTATGGCAAGAACCCTTGCAGAAAAGCGCCGCTTTGAGGAAAAGGCCGAGCAGGCTCAGGCAATGCAGAAGGTCACTCTGGAAAACCTGTTCTCCCACATCGAGACCGGCAGCGTAAAGACCCTCAACGTCATCGTCAAGGCAGACGTCAAGGGCTCTGCCGAAGCCGTCAAGGCAAGCCTGGAGAAGATCTCCAACGAAGAAGTCAAGGTCTCGGTCATCCATTCCGGTGTCGGCGGCGTCAACAACAGCGACGTCATGCTGGCAAACGCATCCAACGCTATCATCGTCGGCTTCAACGTCCGTCCCGAGGCAGGCGTTGCCGATTCCGCAGCACAGTCTCAGGTCGATATCCGTCTGTACCGCATCATCTATGACTGCATCGAGGAGATCGAGCAGGCAATGAAGGGTATGCTGGCTCCCAAGTTCAAGGAAGTCGTCATCGGCCACGCCGAGGTACGCCAGACCTTCAAGGTCTCCGGTGTCGGTACCATCGCAGGCTGCTACGTCACCGACGGCAAGATGCAGCGCAAGGAGAAGGTACGTATCGTCCGTGACAGCATCGTTATCCACGAGGGTGACCTTGCTACACTGCGCCGCTTCAAAGACGACGCCAAGGAAGTCGCACAGGGCTTCGAGTGCGGTCTGAGCATCGAAAAGTTCAACGATATCAAGGAAGGCGACATCATCGAAGCCTTCGTAATGGAACAGATCATAGTTTAAGGCGGTAGTCAAATATGCCATCAAACAACAGCCGTATGGTGCGCATAAACGAAGAGGTTATGCGCAGCCTTGCAACCCTCATCCGTCAGGTAAAAGACCCCCGCCTGCAGAGCGCAATGATCAGCGTCATCAGATGTGAAGTGACCAATGATCTGCGCTGGTGCAAGGTGTACGTCAGCGTACTGGGCGAGCACGATCCCAAAGAGATCAAAAAAGGTCTCAAGTCGGCATCGGGCTTTCTCAGACGCGAGCTGGCTCACTCCATGAGCCTCAGATACACCCCCGAGCTTGTTTTTGTACTGGATGACTCCATCGCCTACGGTGCCCACATCGCAGGCATACTCAACAAGCTCGATATTCGCTCGGAGGATGATACAAATGACACTGAGGGAAACAGTCAGCTTTCTTAAAGAGAGCGACAATTTTATAATTCTAACCCACCGCCGTCCCGACGGAGATACCGTCGGGTCGGCTTCCGCATTATGCCGCGGTCTGCGGGGCATAGGCAAGTGCGCCTATCTCAGCGATAACGACGGTGTAACCCGCCGTCTTGCGCCCTTTGCCGAGGGACTTTTTGCCCCCGAGGGGTACACTCCCGACACGGTCATTGCGGTGGATATTGCCGACGAAAAGCTCTTTTGCGCAAGCGACGGGCACTATTGCGGCAAGGTCGATCTGTGCATAGATCACCACCCCACCAACACCCAATATGCCAGACACCTGCTGCTTGATCAGGGCGAGGCTGCAACGGGCGCTATAGTCTGGCAGCTGATAGGTGAAATAGGCGCCGATAAGACCCGCGAGATATGCAATGCCGTATATCTGGCTATTGCTACCGACACCGGCTGCTTTAAGTACTCCAACACCACCCCTCTCTGCCACCGCGCGGCGGCAGAGTGCATAGAGCTGGGCGCAGATTTCCACCCCATCAATACCGCATTCTTCGTGGTCAAGACTCCTGCCCGACTGGCGCTGGAGAGCGAGATGTTCGGCTCTCTTGTTATGTCAGAGTGCTCCCGCGCCTGCATCGCGGTCATTTCCCGCGACTTTATCGAGCGCACTCAGGCCGATATGGACGATCTTGACAATCTTTCCAGCCTGCTTATGCAGCTTGAACAGATAAAAGTCGGCGGCCTTTTGACCGAGAATAAGCAGCGCGGCACCTACAAGCTGTCTGTGCGCTCCAGAGCGCCCGTTAACGCAGCGGCGGTATGCGCTAAGTTTGACGGCGGCGGTCATGCCCGCGCAGCGGGCGGAAGTCTGTCGGGCAGCAGGGAAGACTGCGTCAGCGCCCTTATGCAGGCTATGACAGAGGAATTATCAAATGTATAACGGAATACTGGTATTCGACAAGCCCCAGAGTTTTACCTCCCACGACGTTGTGGCAAAAATGCGGGGCATATTAAGACAAAAAAAGATCGGACACGCAGGCACTCTCGACCCTATGGCGACGGGAGTGCTTGTGGTGCTGTTGGGCAATGCAACCCGCGCCTCCGACTATGCCGCCGCACAGACCAAAGAATATATAGCAGGTCTGCGTCTGGGCACGGTCACCGACTCTCAGGATATAACCGGCAAGGTGCTTGAGGAGCGGGATGTGCAGGTCACACAGGAGCAGCTTGAGCAGACCCTGCGCGGCTTTACCGGTGACATCAGCCAGCTGCCGCCTATGTTTTCGGCGGTGTCTGTAGGCGGTGTGCGTCTGTATAAGCTTGCCCGCAAAGGCGCGGAGATCGAGCGCGAAGCCCGTGATATAGAGATACAGGATATTGAGCTGCTCGACTCACAGGAGCGTGAGCACAGTCTGCGTGTAGTCTGCTCAAAAGGTACCTACATCCGCACCCTCTGCCACGACATCGGTCAGGCGCTGGGCTG
>JAFYMQ010000141.1 GCA_017556565.1 Clostridia bacterium
CACCCGGGCCTGCGTGGGTGCCGATGACCGAGCCGATGGGCGTCTGGGGGAGGGATGGGGTGCTGTCGCGCCATAGATGTGCGCTGTCCTCGATATACTGTCTGAGCAGCTCATCGCTGACACCTGTGTAACCCAGCAGCAGGGGCATGGAAAAGTCCACGCCGCCCGATTTTTCGATATGTTCCGCAAGCAGATTGTTGCCCATCTTTGAGCCGCGTGCCTTGCCCAGTATTTTTATCTCTCCGTCCTCTATGCAGGCAACCGGCTTGATGTTGAGCAGCGCACCGGCAAAAGCGGCGGTCCTGGATATTCTGCCGCCCCGCTTGACGTACTCCAGAGTATCAAGCAGCGCGATCACCCGTACCCGCTCCCGCTGATTTTCCAGCGCAGATACGATCTCGGGTGCGCTCATACCGCTCTGCACAAGCTGCAAAGCATACTGCACCAGTATGCCCGTGCCGATGGCAACGTTCTTGCTGTCCACCACGAAAACCCGTCCCCCATAGTCTTGAGACGCGATGACCGCGCTCTGGCAGGTGCCCGACAGCTTGCCCGATACGGTGATGATTATTGCCTGATCGTCGGGGGAGAGGTGGGTTTTGAGAGCCTCAAGAAAATCATTGGGGCTTGCCTGACTGGTGGTGGGCAGGTCACTGCTCTCTGTCAGCTTGGTATAAAACTCTCTGTGGGTAATGTCCACGCCGTCGCGGTACTCGACATCACCAAACCTGACCGTCAGGGCAACTGTGGGCAGGGTGGCGCGGAGCTCTGCGGGCAGATCGCAGGTGGAATCGATAAAAATCCGTACGCTCATTTGCCTCCCTCCTCGGGCAGACCATGCTCACTGGCTTTGCGCATATTGTCGGCTATGGTGGTCAGGGTGTCGTAGAATATTTTGCGTGCCTCGTCGGTAAGCGAGCCGCCCACCTGAGATACGGCAACCTCGGCACGGCGGCAGACGTGATTGGCGACCTCTGCGCCTTTTTTGGTCAGGTGCAGGGGGGCTCTGTAGCCGCTGCCGCGGACAAGCTGACGGGACACAAGACCCTTTTCGATCATCTCGGCAACGGCGCGTGAAACGGCAGCCTTGTCCTTGTCACCGGCGGTGCACAGCTGGGATGCGGTGACACCCTCGGGATGGCGGCTCATTATTACAAGATACTGGGCAAAATGTGCTTTGTAGCCTAATTTTTCCATCTCGTCACGCTCGATCTGGAGCAGATAGCGGTGTATCTCGGACACCGAGAAGGAAAACTGCTGAAATCTGTCTAACATAATAATCCTCCGTGAAAAAAGAAGTTGTTTTGTCAACAAGTAGGATTATACACCATAAATGTTGTTTTGTCAACATCTTGTGAAAATGATGTGAAACGAGGGGCAAAACCCAAGGTTTTCTGATGACAAACGTACAATGGTGTGGTATGATGCAATAGAAAGTTTTTGAGCTTACAGAGAGGGGGGGATGCAATGGCAAAAGCCCGCGCCGGCAGGGTCTGGGATATGACCGAGGGCAAACCGCTGCCTTTGATACTTACCTTTGCCATACCGTTTCTTATAGGTAATATTTTTCAGCAGGTTTACAGCATGGTGGATACCATGGTGGCAGGCTATCATCTGGGCGACAGCGCCATTGCCGCCATCGGTGCATCGGCATCTCTGTATAACCTGATAATGAATACCGCCATTGGTCTCAACGCAGGCTATGGCATCGTGGTAACCCGCTGCTTCGGCGCAAGAGACTACCGCCGTATGCGGCAGGCGGTGGGCGGAATGGTGATGCTCAATCTGGGCATCGGTGCGGTTTTGACCGTGCTGGTGCTGTTTTTGCTCAAGCCGCTGCTGGGTTTTATGAACACGCCCGAGGCTATTTTTGAGCAGACCTACAGTTATATCTCGGTCATCTGCGGCGGAATACTGGCAACCGTGTGCTACAATATGTTTGCCGCGATCATGCGCGCCGTGGGCAACAGCCGCGCACCGCTGATGTTCCTGGTGATCTCGTCCGTGCTCAACGTGGTGCTTGACCTGTTTTTTGTGGTGGTGCTGGACATGGGTGTTGCCGGCGCGGCAACGGCTACGGTTATCGCTCAGGCTCTGTCCGCATTGCTCAGCGGTGTGTACGTGTGGCGGTCTTACAGAGAGTATCTGCCCGACAGACAGGATCTCAGACTGCCAAAAGAGCTGCTGGGCGAGCTGTTCTCAACAGGGCTGGCAATGGCGCTGATGAACTGCGTTGTCGATCTTGGCTCGGTAATAATCAACCGCGCCAACAACCTGCTGGGCGAGGCACAGATAGCCGCCAACACGGCAGGCAGACGAATGTGGAGCCTGATGCTGATGCCCCAGAACGCGGTGGCAACCGCCAACTCCACCTTTATGGCGCAGAACTGGGGCGCTCGCAGGGTGCAGCGCATCAAAAAAGGCCTGCGGCAGATATTCGCTCTGGTCACAGGCTGGTCGGTGTTTGCCTGTCTGTTGTTCTTTGTGATCGGTGAGCATCTGATCAGGTTTACAACAGGAAGCAATGACCCCGAAATAATCGGCGGCGCAATGCTGCTGGCACGAAGCGCGTTGGTCTGCGCGCCTGCTCTGGGCATACTGGTGTGTATGCGAAATACCCTGCAGGCATTGGGCAGCAAGGTCGTGCCCGTGCTGTCAAGCTGCATCGAGCTTGCTATGAAAGTCCTGGCAGCCAACTGGGCGATACCCAACTTCGGGTTTACCGCAATGGCGCTGACCGAACCTGTCACGTGGGTGCTGATGATGGCCTTCCTGCTCTGCGGCTATGCCGCCGGGCGGAAAAAGATATTCGGAGAAGAATAGGGAATATAAAAAACGACAAGCTTTATGCTTGTCGTTTTTGGCGTATGGAAGAAAATACCCGCAGCTTGCAGATGACTGTTACTGCTGAGGAACAACGGCAAAGAACACCAGATCTTCGCTGCCATTGTTTATGAGGGTGTGGGTGCTGCCTTTGGGGCAATAGTGGCAGGTACCGGGAGTGCATTTTTCGGCTGCTCCGTCGGTTATGGCCTGACCCTCGCCCGACAGAATAAATATCATCTCGCTGGAGGTGTCGTGGATATGCTCACCGATGGATGCACCGGGCACCAAGCGGGAGTACATGATGCGATTGAGGGGATCGACGAACATATTGCTCTCCATCTGTTTTTCGCCGCCCTTGAAGTTGGGCAGCACAGTGAGAGGGATATTTTTGAAATCAATCAGCATAATTATCTTACGGCGATAGCTTCGATCTCTACCAGAGCGTCTTTGGGCAGGCGTGCAACCTCAACGCAGGAGCGTGCGGGCAGGATCTCGCCGCAGATGAACTCGGAATAGATGGCGTTGACCTTGGCAAAATCGTCCATGTTCTTGATGAAAACAACGGTCTTGATGATGTTGTCCATGGTCAGGCCTGCTTCTGCAAGAATGGAGCGGATGTTCTGCAAAGAGCATCTTGCCTGAGCCTCAATGCCCTCGGGCATCTCGCCGGTGGCAGGAACAAGAGGCAGCTGGCCCGATACATACAAAGTACCACCGGCCTCGATGGCCTGCGAATAAGGACCTACGGCAGCAGGTGCCTCGGGCGAACAAATAATGCGTTTCATAAATCTCTACTTGTGTGTTAAAAAAATGTTATAGTTGTCTGTTGATTTTCTCGTTTCTTATGGCAAATTTATATCTTTGTGGCGAGAAAACAAACTTTTTTACATTCGAATAGGACTATTATGAAACGAATTCTTACAATTATCGCCGCACTTGTGGCCATCGTAGCACTCGGTCAGTCGTGCTGCCCCTGCCGCAAAGCCGTAAAACGTAACCACAAAACCCTCAATGCCACACAGTGG
>JAFYMQ010000142.1 GCA_017556565.1 Clostridia bacterium
GTACGCCTGCTCGGCATTGTTTATGCCCATAGTGTCAAGACCTCTGGGGTCAAATCTGCCCTGCTCATAGCCGCGCTGCACCTCACTCAGGTACTCATCCATTCTGCCGCTGTTGGGGCAGGCATCCGCAGGCATCGAGTGCAGATGCACCATGACCTCTGCCAACGTGTCGCACAGTCTGTCAGGCTCGCTGAGATAGCTCTCGGCTATGCAGTCGTCGCCCTTGACTGCCTGCATCAGCAGCCAGTCCTGCTCTGCCTCGATATAATCGAGCACGGGCGCGCTCAGACCGAGCCGGGCAAAATACTCGGTCAGCAGCTTTTGGCGCTTGAGAGTGCCTTTTGCCGCGGTCTTGAGGTACATACCGCCGTCTTTGGCTATATAATAGACCCGCGCAGCGCGGGAGCAGCTTGAGTCAAACACCTCTGCGCCCCGTGTGATCTGTGCAAGCTGCGGGGGCAGGTTTTCTATATGGCTGAGCTTGGTTTTTTGCATTGTTTTCACCGGCCTTTCGGATATTTTTATTATTACATGGGCATGAGCGCCTGTCAATACTGCACCCTTGCAAAAGCACCGCCGGGGTGCTATACTGTCAGTACACCATCCACAAAAAATACAGGAGATTTTACTATGCTTGAATACAAAGACCGCAACCGCGATTTGCTGATACTGCAGCATGAGCACGATGAGCCCAACAAGTATCTCGGCTCGCCCGTGCCCCCGGTTTTTATGAACAGTATACACGTGTTTGACAAGCTTGAGCAGTTTGAAAGCAGTGAGAAAGACGGCGCATTCGTCTACGGCAGAAACGGCAACCCCACCGTGGATATTCTCGAGCGCAAAATAGCGTCACTTGAGCACGGCAAGTACTCGGTGGCCTATTCTTCGGGTATGGCGGCGCTGACCGCGGCTATCATGGCAGCCTGCAAGGCCGGTGATCATATCATCTGCATGACCGAGGCTTACAGTTCCATCCGCGATACGGTAAATCTGTTTGCCACCAGATTCGGCATGAGTGCAAGTTACATTACCTGCTCCGATCTGCAGGAGCTTGAAGACACCATGCAGGATAACACCGCGCTCATCGTGCTGGAAAGTCCCGCAAGCACGTTTTTGCGTGTGGTCGATCTTGAGGGTATTGCCAATATCGCCCACAAGCACGGCGCAAAGACCTATATAGACAATTCCTGGTCGAGCCCCATATTGCAAAAACCCCTGGATTTTGGCATAGATATGGTCATGCACAGTCTGTCCAAATATATCGGCGGTCACAGCGACGTTATAGGCGGCGTGGTCACCACCAATGACAAAGAGTTGCACCATATGCTGCTCGACATCATCCGCGATCAGGTGGGCGGATGTCTGGGTCATATGGAAGCATGGCTGGTCATCCGCAGTATGCGCACTCTCGAAATGCGTGTACGCGAAAGCGAAAGAGCGGGCATCGCTGTGGCAAAATATCTGGATTCCCATCCCAAAGTACGCAAGGTCTACCACACAAGCCTGCCCACACACCCGAGACAGGATCTGATCCAAAAGCAGCAGACAGGCCACGCAGGTCTGCTGGGCGTAACTCTGGACACCGACGACGAGCAGACGGTGCTCAAGTTCTGCAACAGTCTTGAGGTGTTCCGCCGCGGCGCTGCATGGGGCTCGTTTGGCAGTCTGGTGCAGATGCCTCTGCATCACTTGCCCATAGAAAGTCTGGGCGACCTCCTAAAAGACCGACTGATCGTCCGTCTTGCCTGCGGCTTTGAAGGCGCTGATAATCTGGTAGCTGACTTAGAGCAGGCTCTGGCAAAGATATAAGGATATATAAAAAACGATACCCTCCCGAAATCGGGAGGGTTTTGTTTATGTGAGCCATTTTAGTCAAAAAACGTGTTCATATACTTCTCGTAAGCTTCCTGTGCTGAGGATGCCGGGGCGTAGATATAAATCACCTGTGCCTGTTTGCCGTACTGTTCGGTCTTGTATGCCTCGTCTACTATATACTCATAATTAAGGTTCCAATCGCTGTCCGCTTTTTCAATTATGATGCTTTCGAGGTCGGGATCAAGAATAGCGCACGCTATAAGATCCAAACGTTGGCTCCACTCCTGCTTTCTCACAAGGTTGATTTTGTTGGGGATAGTAAACTCTATTTCCTTAAATGAATATATAGTTCCCTTTGCTCCTGCTACATCTATATCTCCGTAATATACCTTTTCCTGAATATAACCATTAAGCTTAACTGTAACCTGCTCCGGTTCGTAAACGTTACCTCTCCACATCATATATCCCGTATGTTCTACAGACACCTGACGGGGCTGTCGGTCTTTGTACCTGTTATACAGGGGTATTGCTACTGCTACAGCCGCGGCAAGCATAAGAGCAATAAAAGCTATCAGTATCACTTTCTTTTTGCGGTTGTGCTTTTTTTGCCATTCCTGACGCATTTCTTCGGTTATGGGAAAATATTCAACTTCTTCCTCGGTGCTGTCAGCAGAAGCATCTTCGCATTTTTCGGTATCAACAAGTCCTTTTTGGGACTTGATGTACTGATACAGATCGGCACGTGCGGTCATATGATAAGGCACAAGCCACATAGATATCAGCGCGATCAATATCAACCACACCAGTACCATACCAATCTTAAGTAATACAGCAAGAGCTAACAGTGCCGCTCCCCACCCTATAAAGCTCAGGTCAAGCAGGAATATACGCAGTTTGTATTCATTGGTCAGTTCTCTTGACATACGCCTTACTTCTTTTACGCGGAGATCGGGATGTTCTGCCATAATGAAGGGTGCCATACTGTAAGAGTAATATCTCATAATGCCCGGTACGATAAACAGCAATCCCCAGAGCAGAGATATAATACGGCAGCTCCAGTACAGCCAAAATGATTTGAAGAAA
>JAFYMQ010000143.1 GCA_017556565.1 Clostridia bacterium
ATTATTGCCGACGCGGTGTGCGAGGCATGGGAAAAGCGCACCGCAGGTCAGATAGGCTACGGCTACGGCTATGCGGTAGTTGCACACAGCCGCAGAGTAATATACTTTGACGACGTGAGCAAGCGGCCCGATAAAAAGGACAAATCCGGTCTGGCTGTTGACGGACACGGTGTAATGTACGGCAACACCAATGACCCGAACTTCAGCCATTATGAGGCGGGTGCAGACCATTTTGTCAACCTGATGTACACCTTTGACCCCACAGGCAAGCTGACCGGTGCTATCATCAACGTGCCCTGTCCCTCCCAGAACTCGGAGATGGAGTACAAGATCTCCGCCGACTACTGGGCAGACGTCCGCGAGGCAGTACGCGCAAAGCACGGAGATATATTCATCCTGCCCCAGTGCGCCGCCGCGGGCGACCTGTCACCCCGCATACTCCACTACAAAGAGGCCGAAAAGCGCCGTTTCAAGCTCAAATACGGCGACAGCGTGGAGAACCACGAACGTGCAGCACGAAAAGATATTGCAGAGCGTGTTGCGGTCGCATTTGACGAAGTGCTGGATTGGGCAAAGAACGATCTGAGCGACGATATAGCTCTGGCTCACGTGACCGAAACCGTGGCACTCGACCGCAGATGGGTCACTCAGGAGGAGTACGAGCTGGCAACAAGCATTCTTGAGAGTCTCAAGGACGTGCAGTACACCACCGAGGGCGATAACCCCGACGAAATCATAAAGCGCAACTCCATACTTGCCACACGCCGCAACCGCTGCAACCGTATACTGGAAAAATGGGAAGATCAGAAAACCGTCGGCACCTTTGATATAGAGATGCACGTGGTCAAGGTCGGAGATATTGCTTTTGCAACCAATCCCTTTGAGCTTTATATGGATTATCAGCACCGCATACAGGCTCGCTCGCCCTTTGAGCAGACATTCATAATCCAGTTGTCTCCCCGCCCCGGCGACGGATTGGGTGCATATCTGCCCACCGAACGCGGACTGGCAAACTGCGGCTACAGCGCATCCCTCTACGACAACCGTGTATCCCCCAAGGGCGGTCAGCAGCTTGTTGACAAGACTGTAGAGATACTCAAAAAGATCAGATGAGGTAACAATATGAAAAAGAACTGCAAAATAGGATTTGCCGGATTTGGCGAAGTCAACACACCCAAAGATATTATAGTCAGAAAGTGCGCTGCCGCACTTGCCGCACTGCAAGCCGAAGAGGGCGTTGAGATAGGCGCGCAGGTATTCCCCATCACCGACGATTATCCCGGCCGCGACGTTGCCGCCGCTATCGACGAGCTGAAAAAGGGCGACTTTGACGCGCTTGTACTGTGCATCGCAGGCTGGATACCCACCCACGCGGTAATCACCGTTGCCGAGCAGTTTAAGCATCTGCCCGTGGTACTGTGGGGTCTGTGCGGCTGGATAGAGGATGACGGCAGACTGGTCACCACCGCCGATCAGGCAGGCACCACCGCTCTGCGCGGCACACTTGAGGCGCTGGGTTATACTTTTGAGTACGTATACGATATTATCGGACAGAAAACCAACTCCCGCAAGGTTGCAGACTTCTGCACCGCCGCCTCGGCTGCCAAGAGACTGCGCTGCGCCAAGCTGGGCACTATGGGCTACCGCGATATGCGTCTGTACGGCACACTCTGCGACGAAAATCAGCTCAAGCGCGATATAGGTGTGGAGATAGACTGTTTTGAGATGCTTGAAGTGGTGCAGCGCGCCGAAAAGGTATCGGCTGCCGACATTGAGCAGGTCATCGAATACATGAAGGCCAACTGGCATTTTACCTCCGCGCCCAGCGAGGATGCGCTGCACAAAACCGCAAAATGGTATCTGGCTATCAGCGAGATATGCAAAGAGCGCAATTACAGCGGCGTTACACTCAAGGACGTTGACGGCATGAAACTGCTGCTCTCCTTCCCTCCCGCACCTATATTCATGCTGCTTTCCGACCGTGACGGACTGTGCACCGTACCCGAAAACGACTGTCCCGGCGGCGCTACCCAGATAATGCTCCGTGAGCTTACAAACCAGTGCGGCGGATATCTGGAGTTCTATGAGTTTATGGAAGACCGCGTGCTTGCAGGCGTGCCTGATTTTATCCCCGCCGAGATAACCGAGGGTCAGACCACTATCACTCCTGCCGCATTCGGCGAGCTGAGTCAGGGTCTCCTCAACGTGTCCAAAGTCAAGCCCGGCGAGCTGACCATGTGCCGTCTGGGCATGAAGGGCGGCAAGCTTGTGCTCCATCTGCTCAAGGGCGAGGGTGTACCCTGCCGCCGCTGGGAGGAGGCAGGCTGGACCCAGCCCGCACCTCAGCTGCCCGCACTTGAGATACTGCTGCCTGACGTGTCCGCATTTGCAGAAAAGGTGCTGGGTCAGCACTATTTCATCGCATACGGCGACCACACAGCCAAGATAAAGGCATTCTGCAAGATTCAGGGAATCGAGATCGTATAAAATATACAGGAGCGGCTTATGTCCAGATATATACCTTTTCCTTTTTACCATGATGACGTGCCTCTGGACCTGTCATTTGTTTATGAGAGTGAAAAACCCGCAGGCAAGCACGGATTTCTGACAGTCAAAGACGGTGACTTTTACTTTGAGGACGGAACGTTGGGCAGATTCTGGGGCACTAACTTCAATGGCGGTGCCAACTTCCCCGACGAGCGCTATGCCGAAACGGTAGCAAAGCGACTTGCCAAAATCGGCGTGAACATCGTGCGCTTCCATCAGCTTGATGCAGAGTGGGATACCCCCAATCTGTACAGCATGACCAAGGGCAAGCGCCTCAAAAACACCCGCAGCTTTGACCCCGAGAGCATGAGACGGCTGGATTATCTGATCTACTGCCTCAAAAAAGAAGGCATCTACGGCTATATCGACATTCTCACCTACCGCCGCTGGAAGATTGACGACGGCGTTGAAAATGCCGACCTGTTCCCCCGCGACAATCATCTGCCCTACTGCATGTATGACAGACGGATGATCGAACTGCAAAAAGAAGCCATCCACGACTTTTTTAACCACTACAATCCCTACACCGGACTCAAGCACTGCGACGACCCCTTCTTTGTAATGGGCGAGGTGATCAACGAGTGCGATATGTTCACCTACAAGATAGTGCTCGAGCCTTATGTCTCGCAGTTCCGCCAGCTGTTCCGCGAATGGCTGGACAAAAACGGCATCACCTATGATGCCGAAAACTGCGACATCAATGCAGCGACACCCGAACTGCACGCATTCCGCACCCAAGTGCAGCGCGAGTATTTTGTGGAGATGATGGACTGCATGCGCCAAAACGGCGTCAAGTTCCCCCTGACCGGCACCAACTGGTCGCTGGGCAGCATTCTCAACTATCGCAGACTTGCCGCCAACAACGCATCTCTCGCCGCTCACGACGTGTGCGATTTTACCGACTCCCATGCATACCAGTATGACTGGAACTGGGATCAGAACAAAGCACGCCAGACGGCATTCACCCAGTTTATCAATCCCGAGACCAACACGCTGGCAAGATTCACACTGGACGGCAAGCCGTTTTTCTGCTCCGAGTGGGATCTGCCGTGGCCCAACGAGTTCCGCGCCGAAAGTCCCATACTCTACGCGGCTATCGGCTCGTTCCAGAAGTGGGCCGGATTTGCCATCCACACCTACGCCTACAGCACCCGACTGGACAATATGAAAATGTTGGGCAAAGAGGTCTCCTCCAAGGCTATCGGCAATATCGCCTACCGCGAGGGTATATTCAGCACATGGAACGATCCTGCCAAGTTCGGTCTGTTCTATCACGCGGCGCTTGTTACCCGCCGTCAGGACGTCAAGCCCTGCCAGACCAAAAAGCTCATACATCTCGAGGCTGACCCCACACTTGTCCAAATATCGGGCGAGGCGCTTGAGACCCAGGAGTACTGCATGGTACGCGGCGCGATACACAAGAATGACGACACTCTGGCGCTCAACGAGCGGGTTGCCGACACGAGTGCCGGCGAGATGCGCTCTGTTGACGGACAGCTTTACCGCAACTGGAGCGACAAAAACTACGGTACTATCGACACAGACCGTACAAAGTGCGCTTACGGTTTTCTTGCCAAGAACGGCACTGTCGAGTTTAATGGCCTGAGCGTTAAGAGCCACACAGATTTTGCCGTTATTGCACTGTCTTCGCTGACCGATGACGGGCTACAGGATACCGACAATATACTGATGACCGCCGTGGGCAGAGCGCGCAACACCGGTGCAAAGTTTGACGGTGAGTATATGCTGGATATAGGCACCGCACCTGTTGAGATAGAGGTCATTGAGGCAGAAATATCCCTCAAGACCAAGCACGAGCGCGGTTTCCGCGTATGGAGCGTCAATGCAGAGGGCTTCTACTACGGCATTATCCCCTCCCGATATGAGGATGGCTGTCTCAAGTTTGAGATAGGCAAAGACTACCCCAGCATGTACTATCTGATAACAAAAGAATAATAAACAAACGCAAAAAATCCACGGCCTGTACGGGTCGTGGATTTTTTATATCTCGGTATTGATAAACTTGTCTATGCTCATGCTGTCGGGGGCTACCAGACAGTCGACGGCGAGGATGTTGACGCCTGCGGCTTTGGCATCGAGCAGTGCATCGGCAAACTCGGGATGCATCAGGCGGTTGGGGGCAAAAACCTGCACATCTTTCATCTGCACGACGAACAGTATATAGGTGTCAAAGCCGGCTTTTTTTGCATCGATCAGCTCATAGACGTGCTTGACCCCTCGCTCGGTGGGCGCATCGGGAAAGAGCGCTTTGCCGCTTACCTCCAGCGTGACACCCTTGACCTCCACAAAGGCTTTTTTGCCCTCGTCCTCAACGTACAGATCAAATCGGGATTTGCCGTAGGTTTTTTCACGCTGCACTACGGCATCTTTGGAAAACAGTCCGCCTTTTACCCACTCGCACGCTGCTGCGTTGGGCGCCTGGGAGTCCATATTGATGAGCAGGTCGGGCATATTTTGCCGCTGCTTTTGCACCGCGATCAGGTCAAATGCCGTTTTGCGATGAGGGTTGGATGATTTTTCCAGATAGACTGTGCAGCCGGGCACAAGCAGTTCGCGGCAGCGGCCGGTGTTCTTGACGTGTACGGTTTCTTCCTTGCCGTCTGTCAGCACCTTTGCAATAAAACGGTTGGGGCGGGAGATGAATATCCCCTCACGCACATCATTATAGGTCATATAAACAGTCCCAGCAGGAATGCCGAGCCCGAAGCTGCCAGCGCGACCACGATAAGGGGCAGGCGGAGATATGCCAGCACTACGGCGACTGCCGTGCCGGCTATGGAGGTCTTCATATCACCGGTGGAGTAGAAAATTGCGGGGATGGTCATGGCGCTGAGCACCGCATAGGGGATGTAATGGAGCAGACCCTTGAAGAAGGGTGAACGGATCTCTTTGCGGAAAAGGGTGAAGGGCAGCATACGCACCAGATATGTGACAAGCGCCATTGTGGCGATATAGATAAACACGCTCATTTATGCTTCCTCCTTTATGGGGAACAGCCAGGCAGCCAGAGCCGCCGATGCGACCGCGCTGATGATAACTGCAAAGCCGCTTGACAGCGATGGCACTGCGTATCTGAAAATAATGCTCAGGCAGGCTGCGGCAGCGATGGTGAACACTACCCCGCGGCTGTCTCTTGCTGCGGGGATGATGATAGCCACGAACATTGCATAGAGCAAAAGACCCATGGCGCTCATAACAGACTCTGGCAGTACCGCACCTGCGGCAGCGCCCACAAGGGTGCCCGACGTCCAGCCCAAAAATGCGATCAGGATAAGTCCGTACATATATACGGGTTTGATCTTGCCCTTCTGGGCATAGGAGACGGCAAAAATCTCATCGGTGATACCGAAAGAGACAATAAGCCGCTGCAGAGTACCGAAGCTGGCTGTGTCGAGCTTCTGCGACAAAGATATGCCCATCAGCGAGTAGCGGATATTGATAACTATCTGTGTCAGGATTATCTCAACAAGTGTTCCGCCTGCGGCTATGATCTCCACGCCCGCTACCTGACCTGCGCTGGTCAGATTGGATGCGGATATGCCCACCGCCTGCAGCACACTGAGGCCCATACTGACCGCAAGAATACCGAAACCGAAAGCAACAGACAGGTAGCCCAGAGCTATGGGGATGCCGTCTTTTATGCCTTTCCAAAACAGTTTGTTCATACTGTATCCCTCTTTTTAATATCTATTAGCACAATTTTGTATTATAGCACAGCCTGCCCCAAAGAACAAGACAAAAAAGCCTGATTATTAACACAAACACCTTTGACACAACATGATACAGATGGTACAATACATAATGGAGGGATGTTATGCTCAAGCAGCTTTGGCTGGACGTAAAATCATATCTCAAAAAAGCCGACCTGCTGCTTTTGGGGTTGGCGCTTTTGACGTCCGCATTCGGTCTGGTGCTCATATACAGCACCACCCTCTCCTACGGCACATATCACTACGTATTCATCCAGACCATTGCCATCATGATGGGTGTGGGCGGATATATCGTGGCATCCCTTGCCGACCTGCGCAGATTTCCGCGGTTGTGGGTAATACTGTTTATATTCAATATACTGTTTCAGCTGTCTTTGTACTTTTTCGGAACAGCGGGCGACACCGGCAACAAAAGCTGGATCAACTATAGCTGGATGCCCATGGCAATCCAGCCCGGTGAGATAGGCAAGATAATATTCATCTACACCTTTGCCTCCCACATAAACGTCCTGCGTGAAAAGCTCAACCACCCCCTCAGCGTGCTTCAGCTGTTTATGCACTTTGCGCTGACTGTCGGCTCGGTATTCATAATCTCCCGCGATCTGGGCGTGGCTATCATCTACGTGTTCATATTCCTCATAATGCTGTATGCCAGCGGTATCAATATGCTATGGTTCTTCGGCACGCTGCTTGGCGCCTGCGCCTGTGCACCCGTACTGTGGCATCTTATGGACGAGTATCAGAAACTGCGCATAATCGTGGTGTGGAATCCCGAAGCCTCGGCAAAATACGCATGGCATGCCGAGCAGAGCATGCTGGCTCTCGGCAACGGCGGCTTGTTCGGCGCAGGTCTGGGCAACGGCAGTCAGGTGCAAAACAGCATACTGTTCTCCAAGCACGCCGACTTTATTTTTGCATCCTGCGGCGAGGAGCTGGGGTTCATCGGCTGCATTGTGCTGCTGCTGTTTTTGACCGCTATTGTTGCAAGATGTTTTACAGACTCACGCAAATCGGACAACCTGATGGGATATCTGATGTGTATCGGTGTCGGTGCTATGATGATGTTCCAGATACTGATAAACGTCGGTATGTGTCTGGGAATCATGCCCGTCATCGGACTGACCCTGCCATTTGTCAGCTACGGCGGCTCGTCTATACTGACGTTTTTCACTTCCATCGGTTTTGTCTGCGGCGCTACCATGAACCAAACCCCCAAGCGGCTGAGGAGGTAATTATATGTACGACATAAAACCCGGCATCTACCGCCATTTCAAGGGCAACGAGTATCGGCTGCTGTATATTGCAAAACACTCGGAGACTTTAGAGCCTATGGCCGTATATCAGGCACTTTACGGAGAGGGCGGCATTTGGGTACGCCCCGCAAGTATGTGGAACGACACCGTCGAGCGTGACGGCAAAATATACAAGCGTTTTACCTATATCGGAGAATAAAGGAGTTTTACTATGAATATCGGTGTTATAACAGGTGCATCTTCGGGCATCGGCAGAGAGTTTGTTCTCAGACTTGCCGAAAAGCATAATTTTGACGAAATATGGCTTATCGCACGCAGAGCAGGCAAGCTTGAGGAGCTTGCAAAAGAGCTGCAGACAAAGGTGCGTGTGCTTGCTCTCGATCTGACCAAAACAGAAAGTGTCGAGGAATATGCTCAGGAGCTCAAGCGTGCAGGCGCAAGGGTATCGGTGCTGGTCAATGCCAGCGGTTTTGGCAGATTTGGCGCATTTGAGGATATTTCTCTGTCCGACATGATGGAGATGACCGACCTCAACAGTAAGGCGCTTGTGGCTATGACCTATGCTACCCTGCCCTACATGGACAAGGGCGGCGAGATATACCAGATGGGCTCTCTGTCCTCTTTCCAGCCTGTGCCCTACATCGGCGTATACGCAGCAAGCAAGGCATACGTGCTCAGCTTTTCCAGATCGCTCAACCGCGAGCTGAAAAGCCGCGGCATCAAGTGCATGGCAGTCTGCCCCGGCTGGGTCAAGACCGACTTTTTTGACCGCGCCGCAACCGACAATACAATAGTATACTACAACCGTTTCTGCACAGCTCCTCAGGTCGTACAGCGTGCTTTGAGCGATATGGCAAAGGGCAGAGACGTGTCTATCTGCAGCTATCAGACCCGCGCGCTGGTGCTGCTTACCAAGCTGCTGCCCCACCGCATAGTCATGGGCATCTGGTGCCGCCAGCAGAAAAAGGCCTGAAAAAATCGGCGGTTTTGCCCCCGCAGGCGGGCAAAACCGCAAAAAACTGCAATTTCCCGTTGATTAGTTGGAAAGTTTGTTATATAATATCTATGTTATACATCGTTTTGTCCTGTCGTGCTGATCGGGGAGTCAGCGGTTCCCTGTAGCCCGAAATCCGCTATACGCGGGGATGAACGGTTTATTGAGGATCTGTTATCCTGTTGTCAGCCCCTGCACCGAAGTGTTGAGAGATCGGTCCCGCGCAGCGGATCGCTGTGAACCATGTCAGGCGGGGAACCGAGCAGCATTAAGCAGAAGGGTCCGAGTGCCGCGGCCAACCGGTTTTGAGCCGAGGTGCAGAACGGCGGGCATGATACATTTTCGAATTAAACCGCACGGCAGGACAAAACGATGTAGCATAGAAAAAAGTCCCGATTTCAAACGGGGCTTTTTTAGCAATATTGTATGGAGGTGAGATAATTGGCACAGGCTGTAGCACTGTATCGCAAGTGGCGTCCTTTGACATTTGAGCAGGTCATCGGTCAGGAGCATATCACAACCGCTCTGCGCACCCAGGTCGAGCAGGGCAGAGTTTCACACGCATATATATTTACCGGTACACGAGGCACCGGCAAGACCACCTGCGCCAAGATCCTCGCCCGCGCCGTCTGCTGCGAAAATCCCAAAAACGGCGAGCCCTGCAACCAGTGTCCCAGCTGTCAGGCAATACTGGCCGACAGTACCTCCGACTGCAGCGAGATAGACGCCGCATCCAACACCGGCGTTGACAATATCCGCTCCATCCGCGAAGAGGCACTGTACACCCCCACCATGCTGCGCCGCCGCATCTTTATCATCGACGAGGTTCATATGCTGTCCACCAGCGCATTCAACGCGCTGCTCAAGATCATGGAAGAGCCTCCTGCACACGTTCTGTTTATTCTGGCTACCACCGATATTCACAAGGTGCCCGCCACCATACTGTCCAGATGCCAGCGATTTGATTTCCGCAGAGTGTCTGTATCGGCCATATCCCAGCGGCTTATGCATATCGCACAGTGCGAGGGCTACTCTCTCACCGCGCCTGCATCCCAGATGATCGCACGCATCGGTGACGGAAGCGTCCGTGACTCTATCTCCCTGTACGACCGATGCATGCCCTACAGCGGCACGGTTGACGAAAGCCGTGTCACCCAGTCACTCGGCCTGCCCGAAAGTGACACCATCACCGCCATATACGAAAACATCCTTGACCACGACCCTGCATCTGCGCTGGAGAAGTTTCTCGAGCTGTACGCAGGCGGCAAGGATATAATAGCGGTTTTTGACAGTCTGCTCAGTCTTATCCGCGATATTTATATCGCCAAGCTGACCAAAAAGCCCGAATACCTGACCGCAAACTCCATTGACCGAGTCAGAAGTCTGTCCGACAAGTGCGACGTGCGCACTCTGGAATATCACGTAAGCTGCGTCAGCGACCTGCTGCAGCGGCTGACCCGCACCGCGGCACGCCGCGCAGACGGTGAGGTATGTCTGTTCAAGATGGCACTGGGCGGCACCGCTCAGGCAGCATCGGTGTGCGCCATGCCTGCTTCTTCCGCACCGGTTAGAAGCGCGCCCGCCGCCCCACCTGCCCCCGTGCCCGCAGCACCCGCTGCACCCGCACCCGTCAAGGCTAAGCCTGCAGCATCGGACGATGCTCCCCCATGGGATGATGCGGACGCACCGCCCGAAAATAGCGAGCCCTTCTATCCCCAGCAGATACCCGAGCGGGCAAAAGCTCCCGTTTCCGCCCCGTCCGCTCCCCCTGCCCCCGCTGCACCCGCACCCCAGCCTGCACCTCAGCCGATCCGGGAATCCGCACCCGCAGCGCCCGCCGCTGCCGGACAGCCCAGGCGCACATCCATATCTGTAGCGCCCGACTCCGACCTCAAAAAAGAGTTCAGCGATCTGGCGTACCCCAGATTCCGTCCCGGTGTACGCACCTATCTGGGTCTGTCGGATATTTCGGCTCTTGACCGCAAGATCAAGATAGAAGCTCCCGACGAGGCTCTGGGATTTTTGTCCAAGCCGGATTATATGCAGATATACCGCGAGATCGCACAGTCGCTGGGCTATGAGGACGTGCTTTTGGTCAAAAAAGCGCCTCAGGCACCCACACTTTCCCCTATTGAAGCCGTACTCAATAATGCCCGCAGTCTGGGCATTCCCATAGAGAATAAATAATTATTAAGGAGTGTTGTTTATGAGACCCGGAAGAATGCCCGGAGGATTCAATATCAACGAAATGATGAAGCAGGCACAGAAGCTGCAGGCCGATATGGAAAAGAAGCAGGCTGAACTGGCTGCAAAAGAATACGTTGCCACCGCAGGCGGCGGCGCAGTTACCGCTACCGTCAGCGACAGCAAGATCAAGGCTCTGTCCATCTCCCCCGATGCAGTCGATCCCGATGATGCAGAACTGCTGGCAGACATGATCACCGCTGCAGTCAACGAAGCTCTCACCATGTGCAAGGAAGAAGCTGCCCGCGAGATGGGCAAGCTTACAGGCGGCGTCGGAGGCGGTCTGTTCTGATGAAGTATTTTGCAGCACCTCTGGAAAAACTGGTGGAGCAGTTTGAGTCGCTGCCCGGTATAGGACACAAGACTGCTCAGCGGTTGGCGTTTTTTGTCATATCTCAGCCCGAAGAAAAGGCGCAGGCCTTTGCTTCGGCTATTTTGGATGCCAAAAAATCCATCCACACCTGCAAGACCTGCTGCAATCTTACCGAGGACGAACTGTGCCCCATCTGCTCGGACACCAAGCGCGACACCACTACCGTGTGCGTCGTGTCCGACCCCAAGGATCTTATCGCCATTGAGCGCACCCACGAATACAACGGTCTCTACCACGTGCTTCACGGCGTTATCTCCCCTCTCAGCAACGTAGGCCCCGATCAGCTCAGGATAAACGAGCTGCTCCAGCGTGTCAGAAACGGCGGTATCAGCGAGATAATCATGGCTACAAACCCCGACCCCGAGGGTGATACTACAGCCATGTTCCTGTCCCGCCTGCTTGAGCCCTTTGAGGTCAAGGTCACCCGTCTGGCTTACGGTATACCCGTGGGCGGACATCTGGAGTTTTCCGATCAGGTCACTCTTACCCGCGCTCTTGAGGGAAGAAGACCGCTATAACCATGTAAAAAAGCCGACAGATATGCTCTGTCGGCTTTGCTTGTTCATATATTCAGGTAAAACTCTTTGGCTGTGTCGCAGAACTTCTGCATACTGTCGGACAGAAGCTTGCCTCTGCGCCACACAAGACCCAGACGGCGTTTTTCGGTGGGATTGATGACCGTGATATACTTGACGTTTTTTACCTCGGTCTTTTTTGCCGCCAGTTTGGTGGTCAGGCTGACACCGTGTTTTTCGGACACCATGCGGTCGCGCAGGGTATAGTCGCAGACCATGACCACATCGGGCTTGACACGCACCTGATCAAACATATTGTTGATAAACTGCTGCAGGCTGGTACTGTCGTCAAGACTGATAAACCGCTCGCCCCGACACTCACGCAGATCGACTCCGTCATGCTTGGCGAGAGGATGATCCTCGTGCACCAAAAGCACCATATCGTCCTCGTACAGCGGCAAAAACTCGATCTCGTCCGTGTTGACGTTGCGCTGGAAGTTGATGCCGCCCAGATACATATCTATCTTGCCCTCTATCAGGCTGTCGTAGAACTGGTAATCCTCTATGGAATAGCGGTTGATCTTGATATGGGGATTATTGTCAGAAAACCGGCTGAAAAGCTCGTTCCAGATATAGGGACTGAGTATGCCCAGATTGAGCGAGCTGTCGTCGGCACTCTTCATATTGCTGACCGCCTGCCTGCCGTTTTCGAGAGACAGCAGCGCCTGCTCGGCGTAGGTTTTGAACACCTCGCCGTAGGAAGAAAGCACGATGTTGCGTCCTTTGCGCACGAACAAAGGCGCACCCAGTTCGCTCTCAAGCTTTTTCACCGTGGCGGACAGAGAGGGCTGGGAAATGTGCAGTTTTTCGGCGGCACGGGACACGTGCTGAAGGTTGGCAAGCTGCAAAAAATACTGGAGCTGAAGCAGTTCCATAGCATCACTCATTCCTATAAACTAAAATCTATGAATATATAACAAATTATATATTAGACTTTATGATAAATCAATGGTAAAATGTACACATAGTAAAATAAATATCAGTATCCGAAAGGAGTATAGTATGGAAAACAGAACCATCCGAGTAGGCGTTGACGTTGGCGGTACCAACACCGACATCTGCGCCATCGACGAAAAAACCGGCGAACTTATGGTGTACAAACTTCCCTCTTCTCTGCAGGACCAGTCCATCGCAGTTGTTGAGGGCGTCAAGGTCATCGCAAAAGAGTATGGCTTTGAGGGCAAAGACGTAAGCAGATTCATGCACGGTACCACCGTTGCAACCAACGCTATCCTGGAGGGCAGAGGCGCAAAGACCGCTCTCATCACCACCGGCGGCTTCAGAGATCTGCTTGAGATCGGCAGACAGAAGCGCCCCGACCTGTACGACCTGCAGGTTGATAAGGCACGCACTCTGGTAACCCGCGATCTGAGATTTGAGATCAGCGAGCGTCTTGACTGCCACGGCGAGACCATCCGTGATCTGGATACTCTGCAGGTAGAGGACGTTGTCAAGGCTATCAAGGAAAACGGCGCTGAGGCTGTTGCAGTTATGCTGCTCAACTCCTACCTCAACCCCGAAAACGAGCAGACCGTCAAGGAAGCTATCGAGAAGCACTTCCCCGAAGTTTACCTGACCGTTTCCAGCGATCTGAGCAGACAGTTCCGTGAGTACGAGCGTCTCTGCGGTACAGTTCTGAACTCCTTCGTTGGCCCCGAGGTCAAGAAGTACATGACCAACCTGAAGAATACCCTGGCTTCCATCGGTATTCACAGCACATACATCAACCACTCCAACGGCGGTCTTATGTCCATCGAGGAGTCCATGCTCTACCCTGTCAAGACCGCTCTGTCCGGTCCTGCAGCAGGTGTTGTCGGCGCTCAGTACATCACCAACCTGATCGGTGAGAAGGATCTGATCACCATCGACATCGGCGGTACCTCCACCGACATCAGCCTTGTCGTTAACGGCAAGTTCGAAGCATCCGACGAAAAGACCATCAGCGGCTATCCCGTACGTATCCCCTCCATCGATATCTCCACCATCGGTGCAGGCGGCGGCTCCATCGGCTGGGTCGACAGCGGCGGAATTCTCAAGTGCGGTCCTCAGTCCGCAGGTGCAAACCCCGGTCCTGCCTGCTACAACCGTGGCGGCAAGAACGCTACCATCACCGACGCACGCGTAGTGCTCGGCCACCTCAATCAGGAAGCTCTGCTGGCAGGCAGACTGCCCATCAAGTGCGAGAACTCTGTTGCCGCTGTTGATGCTCTGGCTGAGAAGATCAACATGGAGCGCCTCGAGACCGCAAAGGGTATCATCTCTGTTTCCAACTCCAACATCATCAAGGAGATCAAGAACGTCACCGTTGCAAAGGGCTACAACCCCACCGAGTTCTGCCTGGTAGCATTCGGCGGTTCCGGTCCTCTCCATGCTGCCGAGCTGATGGAAGAAATGTCCATCCAGAAGGCTCTGATCCCCAAGACTCCCGGTCTGCTGGCTGCTTACGGTCTGCTCACCGAGAATATGCGCCGCGACTTTGTCCAGACCTTTGTTATGGATCTCAGCGACGACTGCGCTGCAACTCTTGAGAAGCGCTTTGCAGAGCTGCACGTTGAGGCTGACAAGTGGTTTGACATCGAGCAGATCGCTCCCGAAATGCGCAGCAAGGAATACTTCCTCGATATGCGTTACAAGGGCCAGAACCACGAGATCCGCGTACCCATCACCATGGATCAGCTCGCTTCCGCACAGACCCTGCGTGATGCATACATCAAGGCATATGAGCAGCTGTACTCCTTCAGCTCCGATGACGCTATCCAGATAGTCAACTTCGGTCTGTCCGCTCTGGGCGATATCGTATATCCCGTTATCCCCAAGGACGAGTACGCAGGCGAAGACGCATCCGCCGCTATCATCGGCAAGCGCACCGTATACGTTGGCAACGGCCAGTACGAAGACTACATCCTGTATGACCGTGACAAGCTGCACAACGGCAACGTCATCATGGGACCCGCAGTTATCGAGCAGATGGATAGTACCACCATTCTGCTTTCCAACCAGAAGATCACTGTTGACGAGTACCTCAACATGATGATCGAGCGCAAGTAAGCAAAGGAGGAATACGAAATGAAAGAAATTAACTCCATTACACTGGAAATCATCTCCAACGGTATCACCTCTATTGCAGAACAGATGGGTGTTATCCTTGCCAAGACCGGCTACAGCACCAACATCAAAGAGAGAAAGGACCTGTCGGTTGCAGTTTTCAGCCCCGAAGGTAAGCTGCTCTCCCTGGCTCAGCATATTCCTCTCCACTTCAGCTCCCTGTCCGGTGCTGTTGAGGTTCTGATGAAGAAGTTCCGCAAGGAAGACATCCATGACGGCGACGTATTCATCTCCAACGACCCCTATTCCGGCGGCGGCAGCCATCTGCCCGACCTGGTTCTGCTCAAGCCCGTATTCTACAAGGGCGAGCTGGCAGCATTCATGGTCAACACCGGCCATCACGCTGACAAGTCCCGCAAGGGTCCCACCATCTACGACGAAGGTCTGCGTATCCCCCTGGTCAAGTACTACAGCAAGGGCGAGCCTGTTCAGGACGTTATCGACCTGATCCTGCTCAACTTCCAGATGAAGTACGAGCGCCGCGGCGACCTGAACGCTCAGCTGATCACCAACCAGTTCGGCGCTGACAAGCTGGTCGAGCTCATCGACAAGATCGGCTTTGACACCTACAAGGCATTCTGCACCAAGTGGCTGGAGTACGGCGAGAAGAAGGCTCGCGTAGCTATCAGCGAGCTGCCCGACGGCGAGTACTGCTTCGAAGACTACATGGACGATGACGGTGCAGGCGGCGGCAAGGTCACCATCAAGACCAAGATCACCATCAAGGGCGACAAGATCTCCTTTGACTTCAGCGGTTCTTCCCCCCAGAACAAGGGTCCCCACAACTGCGTACCCTGCGCTCTGAAGGCTACCGTATACTACTCCATGCTCTCCATCCTGGACAGCACCATTCCTGCAAACTCCGGCTTCTTTGACAGCATCGAGGTCAAGGCAGAAGAAGGCAGCATCGTCTGGGCTCAGGAACCCGCTCCTACCTCCGACCGTGAAACCACCACTCAGCGTATCGCTGACGTCATCTTCGGCGCATTCTCCAAGATGGATCCCAAGCTGGTCACCGCTGCAGGTAACGGCGCTATGAGCTACTTCTTCTTTGCAGGTACCGACAAGCGCTCCAACAACCCCTACGTCTACGTCGAGACCATCGGCGGCGGCTCGGGTGCTCGCTTCAACAAGGACGGTCTGGATGCCGTTCACGTTCATATGACCAACACCTCCAACCTGCCTGTTGAGGCTCTGGAGATGGAATACCCCCTGATGGTCGAAAAGTACGCTCTGTCCGAGAACAGCGGCGGTGCAGGTAAGTACCGCGGCGGTATGGGTATCGTACGTACCATCCGTATTCTGGAAGACAGTGCTGACTCTATGCTGGTATCGGCTGCAACCGAGAGAAGCGTAAGCAAGCCCTGGGGTCTGGAAGGCGGTCAGGGCGGCGGCAACGCAAGCATCAAGATCTATCGCGACGGCGAGCTGATCCTGGAGAATGCTAAGCCCCGTAACATCGTTCTCAAGACTAACGACATCGTCGAGATGGTCACCGCAGGTGCAGGCGGCTACGGCCCCGTATCCGAGCGTGACAAGGAAACCCTCCGCCGCGAACTGCGCGAAGGTATCATCGACGAAAACTGGCTCAAGGAAGCCGGCGTCGAACTCTAAAATATTGCTGGATACAAAGCCGACAGATACACTCTGTCGGCTTTTGTATACCCGTGTCGAAGAGTTTTTTGCAAAAAACGGGTTTTAGAGGTTGACATAACTCCGAATATATGGTATTATGATTAAGCTGATACAGCAAAATATCGCGGAGTAGAGCAGTCCGGTAGCTCGTCGGGCTCATAACCCGGAGGTCGTAGGTTCAAATCCTGCCTCCGCAACCATCTAAGAAAGCCTTGGAATCTCAATGATTCCAAGGCTTTTTTCTTTGTTTTTATAATGTTTTAAACACGCTAAAATTGACTTGACCCCAATTTTGACACCAATTTTGACACCAACGCGAAGAGATCTTGGCTATGATTTAAAGCTAAGCTATTGTCCGTTTTTTTGTACACTACTTATATTATCATAGAAGTACACTAGTGATACACGGATAATTTATATGAGGGGGTAATACAATGGCTAACTTTATTGAAAATCTTGGTTTGGATTTTCTTACGGAGACCGAGGACCAAATTGCTAATCTTTGGAGCTTTATCGCGCAAAACGGAAAAGGCATCACCGGATATTATGGCTCACCCTATTTAAACTACCACTTTGGAGATGCACAGTTCATTTTGCGTACAGTAATCAACCACGACACGCAACATATCGAAGTTTCCGGAATGGACACCCACTCTTCCGGCATATGCGTTTGGGATGTCCGTATTTCCGGTATGAACATCACTCGCACAGATGCTGACATTATGGAGCGTCGTTGTGTTGTTCATCGAGCAAATGACGGAGGTGGTATGGCTGTTGTCAACATAGTTAATGCAGACGTTCTTCCCAGCTATGACGAGGGCGAAATAATCAAGCTGCAGATGATCGCATTCCCTACCTCTATTGACTATTTTAAAAATGAAGACGAATATGCCAAGGCACAACCAAAAAGCCGCACCGGAAAGAGTTTTCTGCTTGCAAACGGCGCTATGGCTCCCATAGGACTTATGCACAATCGAGATCCTAAAAATGACGACTATGGCTCCGATGACAATCTGGATGATCTCATGTTGATCCGCGGCACTGTAAAAGCTCTCTATATCGGAGAAATTGCGCTGAACGACCAAAAAGATAATGCCTATATTCGCTGTATCATTGAAACAGAGCATGGCGATCTTGAAATTATTCACACCATAGATGAGGTAAAAGAGGAACAGCGAAGCAATATCCGAGTTGGTTCTGTAGTTAGTGGCATCTTCGTTCTGTCCGGTGATCCTGCCATATATGAATATGAAAATGGCATTGTTTTGGATGAAGTAAACAATATGTCTATTCTTCGTTCAACTCTTGCAGGAGCAGATGCCGAACGTATCCGCAGAGTGTTTGCGGAAGATGCTATATACTATGCAGAATACAATGATGCCACATACAGTGGCCGCGATGCAATTATAGATCGTTTAAAGTTTGTTGCTAAAGCTCCGGATAAAAAGTTTTTTGCACATCTCGCTACAATCACCTCTGTAGATGAGGGTGATGAATCTCTCGCTTACGGCAAAGATAAACGTTGTATAGTTATCGCATCAGGCAGCGAAGACAATTATGATACTATTGCCTTTATAGAAATGAATGACGAAGGCTATATTTCAAAGCTTGTAACAAGCACCAATCCCAGATATCATTTCTCTATTGACACAAAGATCAACCCCAAAAGTCCCTTTGATGACATAGAGTTCCCTAAATCGGTTATCGAGCCAATCATTAATCGCGCACGTTTTCATGGTATTATCGACGACACTATTACTAATGAAAACATCTTGGATAACATAGATGATAGCTATATATTTAATAACAATATCAAGCAATTACTCGCCTCTATGCCCGACGGCAATACAGAGACTATGCTTAAAAATATGTTTGGATATCTATTCGCAAAAGCAGTTGAATTAACCTATACCAATGGAAAACAAGAAAAAAGTTGCACTAGCGGTAATCTCATTAGCTATTCCCCCTCCGACGTATGGAAAGGTGAAATTAGGACATATTTAGATGGGGAACAACATAATAAAATTGTATCTGCTATGGATTTAGGAAAACAATTTGCAAAAGACTTTGCATTCTTCCACCCTTTGGATGAACCCCACAACGAAGATTATGATTCAGATCTTTTTAAAGCACTAATAGTTGTGCAACAACTTGGAAAACTTTATGAGGACAAGTATATGGCAGAGGAATAATCATAATGAATAAAGGCTAAGTCCGTGACTATCTTATCTACATAGGATATTTCCATCTTTATCTACCTTTTGGAGTCTACCTACAGTTCTCTTGATTTTTATTGAGTGCTTGTTCTCATCTACATCTCCCCATTGCAACCCCAGGACTTCACCTAAACGAAGACCGGTGCTCAGCGTAAAAACAATAGCAAATGCCGTTAGTGTTCTCGATTTACTTGCCGCTGCCTGTAGTGCCGCTTGTTCAGACCTATTAAGTATTCGCATTTCCTTTCGTGGTGTCGTTGGTACCTTGACACATTCCAAAATGTTTTTAACTGTACTCAAGGCAAAAAAGACCAAAAATTCAACAAGCGGAACTCTAATTCCTGTAAATAGCTCCGCATTCCTCCTATGCTAAAATAGGAGGTGAAAACATGGTCAAATTAAGTCACAAAAAAGTGAGAAAAGAAATTGCAGAGCACAACTGGAAACAGGAACCCATCGCGGAAGCACTGCAGATATCAGTCCGACATGTCCGAAATATATGCACAAAGGATACCGATGCGGCCGTATCGCTCTGCTATAAATTAAGCAAGGTGTTTATCACAACCATTGAAGACTTATTGGAAGTAAAGGAGACAGGGAAATGAGTACCGAATCCATTAGTCAACTCGCAGAAAGTTACCGCAGCCCAATGCTCGTGACCCATTTGCGCGTGTATCAGACGACAAGCTACTATATCTGCCCTCGCTGCGGCGTCACATTGGAGTGGGAATTCATGTCCTACTGCGATCGTTGCGGACAGTGTTTAGATTGGCGAAAATATCGAACTGTGATCATTGTAAAAAGATGAATTGTCAATAAGAGTTGCCCCCTCGCGGATGTTATCCTGAGATGCTATTCCTATCGATCAATAAATATCCGCATAAAATGTGTTTTACGCCTCAAAAACTTGTTGAAAATGTATGCCCGTCGCGGTTAAACGCGGTCTTGACGCAAAGTAATACCTTATGCTCTCCGCACAATTTAGAAAAGCCTTGGCATCGTAGATACCTAGGCTTTTCTTTGTTTTTATCATGCTCTAAATGCACCAAAATCACTTTGACACCAGCGGTTGACGCCAATTTTGACACCAACAGATGTGGTTTATATTGTTACTTATGGCTTATCTATTGTACGTTTTATTGTACGTTTTATGTAATACTCTATAGATGCAATTTAAGTTTGCTGTAAAAGCTTTATGATGTGTTACGAAATGACAATGCAAAACAACAAATCCACAACTACACAAGAGAGGATGTTGCTTTAAGTGGACAATCAAGAACTGAAAGAGTTGCTCACAGGGATAATCGCCGAAAACAAAACCGGCAACCCAAACGGAATAAGATTTCCCGAGTGCAGGAAGTGCAGCAAGTGGGCAAAGAAAACCAAAACCTGCAGCATATATCCAAACAGAATACCCGAAAAGATATTTTGGGGAGAAGAGTCCTGCACGGAGATTCAAGCGATATAGATTTTAATTGTAGACATGCTCAAATATCAGTTGTATAGGTCTTCCCTGCTCCCATAAAACTCACTCATTTTGTCCATGCTGTCCTTGTGGTCGGGTAGTGCGTGAGCATAGAAGCTCGCGGTGAAGCGATTCATTGACACAACGCAGGCTTAAGGAGTATAATCTTGTTATGAAAGGGTGATTTTTATGAATGAACAAGATTTTGTAATCTGGACCAACAAGCATAAAGCAGTCATTCTCGACAAATATACAGGAACAGACAGCGTGGTTACCATACCCAATAACGTGCACATCATCAATAAAAATGCTTTTCGCGGGCTTGATTTTATCGAGGAGGTAATTATTCCCTACAAAGTCTGTTGTATCTTCGAATGCGCTTTTGCGGAATGCAAAAATCTAAAAAGGATAAAGATAGATAACAATGAGATTAAGTTTTACAAAACACCTTTTCTCAATTCGGCAGATAATTTTGAGATAATTTTCCGCGGCACCAAAGCCCGATTTGAAGAAAACGCCTCGAGTGTATTTATTTCAAGTCAGTTATTTTCCAGCGGCGACTATCACCACCCCACCGCAACCCACTTTGAATATTATAAAATCGTCACCTATACACATATTTTTTCCAGCGACGAGTACAAGCCCTTTACCTGCACGGTAAAATGCGCCGACGGCGATCTTGTCTATCACGAAAGACCTTATGAAACAAGGGAAATCAAAACAACGTGAGTATAAAGTAAAAACTTAATCTGAAACGGCATTAAAAAGCTGTTGGTATGCTATTGAATGGTTATTGGCACTCATTTTCGTACCGCTCTGCATCAGCTGTGCCGGGTTAATGCTAAATAAAGTGCACCCTATCAAAAAAGTCTGCCGTGGGGCAGACTTTTTTTGCTGTTTTACCCTGATCACACTCCGTTCAGACTAACTTTCGCAAATAAAAAACAACACCCCGATGGGTGTTGTTTTTTTATTTTGCTATGTGACAGAGTTTGTATCAATGCTTTCAGGTTAGTGAAGAAAAAACAGTCCGCGAACTGTTTTTCAAGCAATGAAGTGATTTGTTGACACAATGCGCGTCTGGGTTGTATAATTTTGTTATAGCATCGGCAGGACATGCACAGCATTCGGGGCGCTGCTTATTTGCAGGCTCAGTCGGTTCGGGCCTGCTGACGCATGATAAATCGCAATGGGTTTGGCCGCACGAAAGAGGTAGTTATGACAAAAACGATGTATCAGCTGGGCGTGATGGATCTGTATCCCATCGCTGCCAACAAAACGAAAATTGAAAACAATCCTTTTTTTCAGGCTAAGATGAAGGAGTCGGTGGACGCAGAGCGGTTATACGCGGCGGTAAAACAATCGCTGTGCGAGCATCCACTGTTTGCCTGTACCCTGCGGTACAAGAAGGGATATTACCTTGAAACAAACGAAAACGACTTCATCCTGATCCGCGCAGACGAAGAAAGCCGGCCGCTCGCCTTCGGTGATGCCACAAACGGCTTTTTGTGGCAGATGTGCTATGATGAGTACAACATTTCCTTTGAGTGGTGCCACGCGATCAGCGACGGCAGAGGTGCTTTTGCCTTCTTTTCATCGGTGCTGTGCCATTATTTCGGTGCGGACAGGTTGGTAGAGCCTGCATTGGAATTGGGGCTTGAACACTTCTACAACAAAGCGGAGAAAGGTATCCCCCAAAAGAAGCAGGAGCGCGGGTTTGCAACCAATGCTCTCCCCATTATCAAGCGTGGTTATCGAACCGATTGCCACATCCTGAAAGCGCCCATGAGCGAGGTGCTTACCGCGGCAAAAAAGAATGATTCCTCTCCTGCGGCGGTGCTGCCGCCTTTGGTTTCCATGGCACTGCGCAAGCATATGAAACCAAAGGTAAAGAACAAAAACGTCAGCTGCAACGTGGTGGTTGACTGCCGCGTCCCGATGGATTTTCAGACCATGCATAACTGCATAATCTCCAAGAACATTACCTACGTTGACCGTTATGACAGGATGGATTTTGCTCACGTCAGCACGATTTATCGGGCAATTCTCGACCTTGCCGTACAGCCGGAAAACATCGTAAAGGCGGCAACGGAAACCATCGATATGCTAAGACCTATTGTTTCTGTAAAGCCGCGTTTCCTGCAAAAAGCTCTGGCAAAGGTCGTTGCCGGCGTGACAAAACATTCGGAAAGCAATTTTACCTTCACCTATCTTGGCAAAATGGATTTGCCGGACGAAGTGATGTCCGGACTTGCCGACTTCAATTTCCGCTCCTGGACCGATTTTGGCGAATGCAATGTTGCGGCTATCGATTTTGGCGGCACGCTGGTTTTGAACATTTGTGAAAACTATCAAGACAAGCGCATTATTCCCGATCTGATCGATATTTGCCGCACGGTGGGTATCAATTTTGAAACGGTGGACGTGCTTACCTATGAACAGGCTAACCTGAGACTTAAGATTTGAAACGCAAAGCATCCACACAGCAGAAATATGACGCGAAAGACCTTATGAAACGTGACAGATCA
>JAFYMQ010000144.1 GCA_017556565.1 Clostridia bacterium
GGTCAATGCCGAGGAAGTTGAAGTCCACGTGCATGACGTTGTCCGAAACATGCTTGATGAGGTCGTAGTTGTTGAACATCTTGCCTGCAAGCACGATCTGAGAGCCGTATCCGCCTGCGCTCATATCCACACCGAGGATCTCGGCGATGGCTGTTATCTCGTCTGCCGACAGCTGCATAAAGTATGTCAGAGGCTGAGAAATAACGTAGTAGAGGCCCAGCATAATAACAAGTGTGATGATCATTGTGCCGCAGCCCGCTGTGGGGGATGCGTTCTCGCGCTCGTAGAGAGCGGTGAGTTCGTCGTTCATCTTCTGCTTGTCGTTGTAGTACTTCTTCTGGATAGCCTGAATCTTGGGCTGCAGACGCTGGGTTGCCTGCATGGAACGCTTCTGTTTGAGAGTGAGGGGCGAAGTTACGATCTTGACAAACAGAGAGAAGAGAATAATACACACGCCGTAGTTGCCGATAATGTCATACATAAAACGCATGACGTATCCGAAAGGCGTTGCGATCAGTGCGAATATACCTTGCATTTTTTAACTCCTTCTTCTGAGGGTAAAGTGCTCAGGGACTGGATCATATCCACCCTTGAACAACGGATTGCATCTGCACAGTCTGCAGAATGCCAGCACCACGCCGCGAAGGGCGCCATGGCGCTCTATCGCCTCGATCGCATACTCGGAACAGGTGGGCCTGAACCGACAGGTGGGATACCTTTTGAGAGGCGACAAATATTTACGATAAAGCCTGATCAGCCAGATAAACAGGGCTTTCATTTTTGCACTCCAAGGCGCACAAAAGCATCCCGCATATCCTGCCGGATCACGCTGAAATCTGCGTGCTCACATGCCGAGCGGGCTGCTATAACGATATCAAATCCTGTATCCAAGCTGTCCTCCGCTAGCCTGTACGCTTCGCGCAGGCGACGGCGGATGCGGTTGCGCACAACGGCGCAGCCCAGCTTTGTCGACACGGTAAGACCCAGGCGGTTTACCGTTTTGAGGCGGTTTTTTCCCAAATAAACCACCATAGTTTTGCAGGATACTTGCCTGCCGCGCCGATAGAGGGCGCGAAAAATGAAGTTCTGGGTAATGGATTCTGTCTTCTTCATTGTGTCCTCCCGCATATTCTCATGAAACGGCAATGGTGCTTTGCCGCTGTTAAAAATTAAGACCGCGGGAGGCGGTCTTGATTCTGCTGCTTAGTGGGACAGGCGAGCTCTGCCCTTGGCACGACGACGAGCCAGAACTTTTCTACCGTTGGCAGTCTGCATTCTGCTTCTGAAGCCGTGAACCTTGCTGCGCTGTCTCTTCTTAGGCTGATAAGTACGAACCATGTGTTACACCTCCCGAATTAGCTGTCATTAGCACCGCTACACCCTCGCAAAAAGGCATAGCGCTGCCAATGCCGCATTGAGTATTATAACCCAACACCCCCGCCGATGTCAATAGAAAAAATGCAAAAGCTGCACACTTGCAAATGAATAAACAGTATGATACTATTAAAATACTATAAAAAAGGGAGGGATACCGCAGATGAAGTTCAAAAAACTGGCAGCCGTGGCGCTGTGCGTGTGTATGCTGGTGTGTATCCTGCCGCTTTTTTCCTATTCCCGCGCCTATGACGGCGTGGCATTTCTGGTCATCAACAACGTGCTGACAAGACCTCTGAAAAGCCAAACCATGCCGGTATTCATCGGCAGCGAGGTGTATATCCCCTATTCCGCGCTTGACGCGCTGAGTATGGTGTCCTACTCGTTCGACCCCCAGAAAGAACTGCTCTGCGTATACAATGCCGGCGGTTATCTGACATTTGATCTTGCAAGCAAGCGCACCTATGACGAAAAGGGCGTCCTCTACCCCGTCTCCGCCCGATACATCAACGATACCGTATACATCCCCGTTGACACCACCTGCGACAAGTTCGGTTTTTATCACTCGGTATCCATTCTGTCCATGCTGGCGCCCATGGTACGTATCCACGAGGGTGAGCTGGTGGGCACTGACCTGGACTACACCTCAAGACTCTACTCGCTGTTCTCCTCCACCTACAACGAGTTTATCGACGCAAACGATCTGCCCGTTGACTATACCGAATACACCCCCGACAAGCAGACCGCATATATAATATTCTACGGTGCCGGCACGTCCGATGCAGACAGGCTGATGGATGCGCTGGGCAGCGTAAAAGGCTGTTTTATGCTGACGCGCGACGAGATATACTCCTGCGGTGATTTTATCAGGCAGGCAGCTGCAAACGGGCACACAATAGGATTTGCTCTCGATCCTCAGTCCGATATATCCCTCACACAGCAGTATCTGGATGCCAATTCTGCGCTGGAGCTTGAGTGCGGGCTTGTCAGCCGCATCGCAACCGTAACCGGCGGCAGCGACTGCCTGAGCGATGAGCAGAAAGCCGAGCTTGATACCCTCTCTCTGCGTATATGGGATCACACCGCAGATGCAGACAGTCTTGATGACGAGGAGCTGAAAAGCTGCATCTTATCCGACTCTGCCGACGTGTTCGCTTTTGTGACAAATGAGCAGACTCATCTGCGCATTTCTCTATTGACAGAGCGGGATGAGCTGAGCTTTTCGCCTGTTTATGAATGGACCTTCCCCGTAAACCGCGCACAGATATACTGATACAACCCGATACCGTCACCGGGGCGAGAGCCCCGGTGATTTTTTGTAAACTTTTTGATAATTGCTTGCACAGTACCTGTTCAAGTATTAAAATAGTAGGGTATTTATATTAAAGAGGTAAAAGGAGGACTTGCCCCACATGATAAAACGGCTTGCCCGATGTGTTCGGGAATATAAATGGGCAGCTATTCTCAGCCCCCTCACCATGATAGGCGAGGTATCCATGGAGGTCACCATTCCCCTCATAATGGCAGACCTGTACGACTACGGCATCGTGCTGCAGGATATGAAAATGGTGGTTACCAAATCCATCCTGCTGGTGATCTGCGCCATTGCGTCGCTGAGCTTTGGCTGCGCTTCGGCGGTGTTTGCGTCAAAAGCGGGCACGGGTTTTGCAAAAAATCTGCGCCACGATATGTATCATCATATCCAGAGCTACAGTTTTTCTAACATTGACAAGTTTTCCACCCCGTCCATCGTTACCAGACTGACCAGCGACGTTGCGCGGCTGCAGATGGCATTTCAGATGACCATACGCATGTTCGTACGTACACCTATGATGCTTATACTGTCTCTTATTATGGCAATGCGCATCAGTGTACGTCTGAGCATGGTCTATTGCGTGGTCATTCCTATTCTGGCTACCCTGCTCATTATCCTTGGCCCTCAGGTATTCAAGATATTCGACCGCGTATTCAAGACCTATGACAAGCTTAACCGCGTGGTGCAGGAAAACGTACACGGCGTGCGTGTGGTCAAGGCATTCGTCCGCGAAGAAAAAGAGACAGAAAAGTTTACCGACGTGTCCGCATCCATCTACAAGGATTTTACCAAGGCCGAAAAGATCCTCGCCCTCAACAACCCCATCATGCAGGGCTGCGTATACGTGTGTATGATCGCCATATCCTGGTTTGGCGCGCACATGGTCATGGCATCGGGCAACAATCCCGAGCTGGGTCTGAGCACCGGTCAGCTGAGCTCCATGTTCACATACACCACCCAGATACTGACCACCCTGATGGGTCTGAGCATGGTATTCGTTATGCTTATCATGAGCCGCGCACCCATGCGCCGCTGCTATGAGATACTGACGGAAGAGCCCGACCTGCTCTCCCCCGAAAACGCCGTGCAGGAAGTACCCGACGGCTCGATAACATTTGAGAACGTTGGCTTCAGCTACTCCAAAAACGCCAAGCGCCCCGCTCTCACCGACGTCAATCTCCACATCCCCGCAGGCGCTACGGTGGGTATATTGGGCAGCACCGGCTCGTCAAAATCCACTCTGGTGCAGCTTATCCCCCGTCTGTACGACGTGACCGACGGCACATTGAAGGTCGGCGGCATTGACGTGCGCGAATACGACCTGAACGTACTGCGCGACAACGTTGCGATGGTGCTGCAGAAAAACGAGCTGTTCTCGGGCACTATCCGCGAAAACCTCCGCTGGGGCAACGAGCACGCAACCGACGAAGAAATCATCCACGCCTGCACCCTTGCCTGCGCAGATGAGTTTGTCCGCTCCTTCCCCGACGGCTATGACACACACATCGAGCAGGGCGGCACAAACGTATCGGGCGGACAGAAGCAGCGCCTTTGCATCGCACGCGCTCTGCTGAAAAAGCCCAAGATACTCATCCTTGACGACTCCACATCGGCTGTTGACACCCGCACCGATTCGCTTATCCGCAAGGCTTTCCGCGAGGAGATACCCGGCACTACCAAGCTGATCATCGCACAGCGCATCAGCTCGGTGCAGGAAGCTGATATTATCCTCATAATGGACGACGGACGGATAGTGGCAAGCGGTAACCATGATGAGCTGATGAAGACCTCCACCATCTATCAGGAAGTCTACTACTCTCAGCAGAAAGGAGTGGAGCAGTAATGCCTCCTGCAAGAATGCGCGGCGACGGCCGCAAGGCAAAAGACCCCAAAAAGACACTGCTGCGTCTGCTCAGCTATATGAAAAAGCACATTCCCGTGCTCTGTCTGGTGCTTGTCTGCATATTCATGGCAACCTACGCGCAGACCACCGGCTCGGCAGCTCTTGGCGTGCTGGTAGACGATTTTATTCTGCCCATGGTGGCAACCGGTGAGGCCGATTACGGTCCTCTGGCTGCTTACCTTGTGCGGATTGCCTGCATTTTCGGCGCGGGCATCGTTTGTGCATGGCTGTATAACTTCCTCATGGTTGGAGTCAGCCAGAGCACCCAGCGCCGCATCCGCAACGAGCTGTTTACCAAGATGCAAAAGCTGCCGCTGCGGTATTTTGACAGCAACAAGGCGGGCAACATTATGTCCCGCTACACCAGCGATATAGACACTCTCAATCAGATGCTGGGTCAGTCTATCCCCCAGTGCGCATCCTCCATTATCACTCTGGTGGTCGTACTTGTACGCCTGATAATCACCTCTCCCATACTGACCTGCGTTATGATAATCACGGTCACCTCGGTGGTATTCGTGACCAAGACGCTGGCAGGCAGATCGATGAAGTATTTTATCGGTCAGCAGAAGTCTCTCGGTGCAGTCAACGGCTATATCGAAGAGATGATAAACGGTCAGAAGGTAGTCAAGGTATTTAACCACGAAGAAAAGTGCAAGGTGCAGTTTGACGAGCTCAATCAGAAACTGTGCGAAAACGCCTACACAGCAGGCAAATACTCCAACATCATGGGCCCCATCAACAACAATCTGGGCTACGTGCAGTATGCCGTGCTGGCTATCGTGGGCGGCACGCTGGCGGTCACATCGGGCGGCGAGATACTGACTCTGGGCAATCTTATGACGTTCATGCTGCTGAGCCGCACATTCAATATGCCCATCAGCCAGATTTCCAACCAGATCAACGCTATCGTTATGGCGCTGGCAGGTGCCGAGCGTATATTTGACCTGATGGATCAGCAGCCCGAAGAGGACGACGGCAAGGTAACTCTGGTCAACATCGAAAAAGACGAAAACGGCGCTATCTCGGAGGTAGAGCATCACACCGGTCATTGGGGCTGGCGTCTGCAGGGCGATGACGGCAGCATAAGCTACCGCGAGCTCAAAGGTGACATCACACTCAAGAACGTGGACTTCAGCTACGTGCCCAACAAGACCGTACTCAACGACGTGTCGCTGTGGGCGCATCCCGGACAGAAGATAGCTTTCGTCGGTGCCACAGGCGCGGGCAAGACCACCATCACCAATCTGCTCAACCGCTTCTACGACATCGAAAAGGGCAGCATAACCTACGACGGCATCGAGATCAAGGATATCTGCAAGAGCGATCTGCGTCAGTCGCTGGGCATGGTGCTGCAGGAGACACATCTGTTCACCGGCACGGTTATGGACAACATCCGTTACGGCAAGCTGGATGCAAGCGACGAAGAGTGCATAGAGGCTGCCAAGCTGGCTAACGCACACGATTTTATCACCCGACTGCCCGAGGGCTACGATACCATGCTGACCGGCAACGGCGCAAGCCTGTCTCAGGGTCAGCGTCAGCTGATTGCTATAGCAAGAGCGGCGGTTGCCGATCCTCCCGCAATGATACTTGACGAGGCAACAAGCTCCATCGACACCCGTACCGAGGCTTTGGTACAAAAGGGCATGGACGCGCTGATGCACGGCAGAACAACATTTGTCATCGCTCACCGCCTGAGCACGGTACGCAATGCAGACTGCATCATGGTACTCAGCGACGGCAGGATCATCGAGCGCGGCAACCACAATGAACTGATCGAGCAGAAAGGCACCTACTACAAGCTGTATACCGGCGCATTTGAACTGGAATAAAACATGAAAAAAGAGCAAAGCACTCAAACAAATGTGCTTTGCTCTTTTGATATTTATGCTTATTTGCCGCCAATCTCGTCGGCTAGGTTTATGACACGTTTGCCCCGTCGCACAGCGTAGCTGACCGTATAGGCTGTGCCGCCCGAGTCCTGCTCGAGAAATGCCACGCAGACCTGACATCTGTCCACCATATAGCGGTTGCGCTTGTGATAGACGTTTTTGCCGTAGCCGTCGCTGACGTATATGACCTCGTCGGCGTCACTGAGAATGGTGCGGTAGAGGTCTTTGCCCGGGCTGTCAAACCGTCTGTCCTGCTTTTCAAAGGGGACGCACACGCACAGTCTGATGCCAAGCCGCGGGCGCAGGTGCAGCACGCAAAGGGCGGCAAGGGTATCAAACCCCTGAGCGCCGCCGGTATAAAACTCCTCTATACCCTCCAGCGCAAGCTCCTCGATAACATCGAGCAGCCGCTGCTCCAAACCACGCTCTAAAGCGTGGGCTATATTCCGATGCCCGGTCAGGGCGCAGGCAGGTCTGTCACTCATATCTGTAAAAACGTGTTCGGTAAAAATATGTGAAGATAAAAAATTAAGACCGTCAATAACTGACGGTCTTGCATTTTCTCAAACTCAGAATACAGCGATAACGAAAGTGAGAACGATGAATGCTGCAGCTGCGATAGCAGTGACCTTGCCCAGCTTTGCATCAAGAGAACGAGCCTTGTCCTTGCCAAAGAATGTTTCTGCAGCGCCGCCGAACATGCTGCCCAGACCCTCGTCCTTGCTGGACTGGAACAGAACTGTAGCAATAAGTACGATGCATACGAGAACGTCAGCTATTGTAAGAATCAGTCTTAAAGTTTCACCCATTTTAATATACCTCCGGTTCAGCGGCAAAAAGTCCGCACTTTTAACAGTAATTTGTATTTTATCATAAGAATGTTCAAAAAGCAAGCTTTTTTTATTTGGTTTTGGGGTTGATTTTCCAAATAAATGATATATAATTATAAATAGGTGATTTATGCACCTGTGATTATGACTATATTATTATTGTAGAGGAGTTTTTTAGCCATGAGAGAAGTTTATCTTGCAGCAATGTGCCGTACCGCTGTCGGCAGCTACGGCGGAAGCCTGAAGGACATCCCTGCAGCAAAGCTCGGTGAGATCGTTATTACCGAAGCTATCAAGCGCGCAGGTATCTCCGCAGAGGATATCGACGAAGTATTCTTCGGCAACGTGCTCCAGGCTGGTCTGGGCCAGAACCCCGCCCGTCAGGCAGCTCTGAATGCCGGTCTTCCCATAACCACCCCCGCTACCTCCATCAACAAGGTTTGCGGTTCCGGTCTGCACTGCGTAACCCTGGCTTACCGTACCATTATGGCAGGCGAGGCTGAGTGCGTTATCGCAGGCGGTATGGAGAACATGAGCCTTGCTCCCTATGCTGTCAACACAGCACGTTGGGGCGCTCGTATGAACAACACCCAGATGACCGACGTTATGGTCAACGACGGTCTGTGGGATGCATTCAACAACTACCACATGGGTATCACCGCTGAGAACGTCGCTGAGAAGTTCGGCGTAACCCGTGAGATGCAGGACGAGCTGGCAGCAAGAAGCCAGGCACGTGCTGCTGAGTCCGTTGCAGCCGGCAAGTTCAAGGATGAGATCGTTCCCGTTGTTATCCCCCAGCGCAAGGGCGATCCCAAGGTATTCGATACCGATGAGTACGTACGCGGCGGCACCACTATGGAAGTTCTGGCAAAGCTGCGCCCCGCATTCAAGAAGGACGGTACCGTTACCGCAGGTAACGCTTCCGGTATCAACGACGGTGCTGCTGCTATCGTTGTTTGCTCCGGCGAGTTCGTCAAGAAGCATAACCTGACCCCCATGCTCAAGGTTGTTGCAACCGGCAGCGTAGGCGTCGATCCCTCCGAGATGGGTCTCGGCCCCATCCCCTCTGTCCGTCAGGCTCTTAAGAAGGCTGACCTCGATATCGAGAAGGTTGACCTGTTCGAGCTGAACGAGGCATTCGCAGCTCAGGCATACGAAGTATCCAACCAGCTGGGCCTCACCCCCGAGAAGGTTAACGTAAACGGCGGCGCTATCGCTATCGGTCACCCCATCGGTGCTTCCGGCGCTCGTATCCTGGTAACCCTCGGCTACGAAATGAAGCGTCGTGACGCTAAGTACGGCGTTGCATCTCTTTGCATCGGCGGCGGTATGGGCGAAGCTCTCGTCGTAGAAAACGTCTGATAAGTATCTTTCGGCGCGGCGCAAAGGTAACTTTGTGCCGCGCTTTTTTAACACCAACATTAAGGAGCCCTGTATGGAACATATTAGAGTAGAATACCTCAACGGCGTTGCCACTCTGACCATTGACCGCCCCAAAGCCCTCAATGCCATCAACACCCAGGTCTTCCATGAGCTTGCACAGGCACTGGACGAGATCGCCGTGTCCGATGCCGGCTGTCTTATCATACGCGGCGGCGGCAAAAAAGCATTCGTCGCAGGCGCCGATATTGCCGAAATGAGCACCATGACTCCCGCTCAGGCTTTGGAGTTCAGCCGTCTGGCTACCTCTATATTCAAAAAAGTCGAGCGTTTCCCCCTGCCCACCATTGCAGCCGTATGCGGCTATGCGCTGGGCGGCGGCTGTGAACTGGCTATGACCTGCGATATCCGTATCGTATCCGACACGGTCGTATTTTCTCAGCCCGAGGCAGGTCTGGGCATCACCCCCGGTTTTGGCGGTACACAGCGTCTGCCTCTTCTGGTCGGCGTCAGCCGCGCAAAGGAGATCCTGTTCACCGGCCGTCAGGTCAAGGCTGACGAGGCACTCAAGATCGGTCTGTGCAGCCACATCTACCCCGTAGACGTGCTCTTCTATGCCGCACAGCAGATGGCAGAGAAGATCGCCGCCAATCCCCCCAACGCAATCCGCGCTACCAAAATGGCGCTCAACGAGTCCTTCTCCTCTTCGCTGGATGCTTGTCTGCCCGCAGAAAACCTGATCTTTGCGAGCTGTTTTGGCAAGCCCGAACAGATCGAAAAGATGGACGCATTCCTGAACAAGCGCAAATAAAAACACAATATAAAAACCTGAGCCGCAGCGCTCAGGTTTTTTGCTTTTTCGGTTGACAGTTATGGTGAAGTTTGTTAAACTAATCACAAATCAAATGTTATGTTATAACATCCTAACATTTTTTGAGGAGACTTTACTATGGGCAAGCTTTCTATCGGCTGGGCAAGCCGTGACATATCCACCGAGCGCCCCGTCAAGCTGGCGGGACAGTTCCACATCCGCGTATCCAAGGGTGTTGCGGAGCCTTTGTTCGCCACCGCGCTGGCATTGGACAACGGCGAGGATTACGTGATTTTTGTATCTATCGACCTGGTCAGCATACGCAACTATATTGTCGATGACGTACGCGCCATAGCCGCAAAGCGGCTGGGCATCGACCCGCTCAAGATAGTGTTCAACGCTACACACACCCACACCGCGCCCTCTGTCTACAAAGAGTCTGCCACCGCTGCCAATCAGCCCGACGTGGGTGTGGAGATAGTACCCAATCAGGAGTACCGCGACTACATCGTGCCCATTATTGCCGACGCGGTGTGCGAGGCATGGGAAAAGCGCACCGCAGGTCAGATAGGCTACGGCTACGGCTATGCGGTAGTGGCACACAGCCGCAGGGTAATATACTTTGACGACGTGAGCAAGCGGCCCGCTACAAAGGACAAGTCCGGTCTGGCTGTTGACGGACACGGTGTTATGTACGGCAACACCAATGACCCGAACTTCAGCCACTATGAGGCGGGTGCAGACCATTTTGTCAACCTGATGTACACCTTTGACCCCACAGGCAA
>JAFYMQ010000145.1 GCA_017556565.1 Clostridia bacterium
AGAGCCTCAATGACGGCGCATGTTTCACAAGCTACTCGGGCGCTGTCAAGAGCGAGATCCCCCAGCTGACCGGTGCGTATATTGACCAAAACCGCGGCACTCTGCGTGTTACCGACATTGTCCCCGCCGATTACAGCAGCTCGCTGTTCCCCGATGGTGTTTACCATCTGTACGATTATCAGTTCTTCTACCGAAATCTGCAAAGCAACGTTGCCGTAAGAGTGGAAAGCTTCCTGCAAAAATAAAGGCAGGCATATAAAACCACACTGTTTATACACCCCGAAAGACCTTGGCGCTCAAGGTTTTTCGGGGTCTTGCTTTTTGCCTCTTAACTTGACTTTGGGGCCCGTTTGCGGTATACTGAAAGATAACGGTGCTGCAAAATCAAGGCGCGCCGATGGCAGTGAAGCAAAGGATGTGACAAAATGAAAGCTATCGCTGTTGATGACGAAATATATATGCTGCATGCCCTTCGCGATGCAGTAAGTGCATCTTCCGACATTGAGCAGGTGGAGATGTTTTCTTCTTGTTCTGCCGCACTCGAGTATGCTGCGGACAATCCTGTTGACGTTGCTTTTCTCGATATCAATATGCGCGGCATCGGTGGTCTGGGTCTTGCGGAAAAGCTGATGGAGGTACGTCCTCAGTGCAAGGTGATCTTTTGCACCGGCTATGAGGAGTATGCGGTGTCTGCTTTTCAGCTGCATGCATCGGGATATCTGATGAAGCCGGTCACTGCACAGGCCATCCAAAAGGAAATCGACCATATCAAGGGCATCAGGCAAAAAGAAAAGCTGCTGACCATCAAGTGTTTTGGCAACTTTGAGGTGCTTTATAACGGCGAGATACTCCCCTTCAAACGCAAAAAAGCCAAGGAGCTTCTGGCGGTTTTGGTCGATCGCAACGGTGCGGGAATGACCGCAAAGCAGCTTTGCGCCATTTTGTTCCCCGATGATTCCGACGACGCCAAAAATGCAGCATACCTGCGTCAGCTTGTGCTCAATCTCAAGAACACGCTGAGGGATATCCAGGCAGAGGACGTGCTCAGGCATGACACCCCCTACTACAGCATTGATACCAATCTGGTGCGCTGCGATTATCTGAGCTTTTTGGAAAGCGGAAAGCCCGAGTTCCACGGTGAATATATGACACAGTACAGCTGGGCAGAGGCCACTTGTGCCCTGCTTCAGTTCAAAAAATAAAACCAAAAAAGTAAAGTTTTGTATTATTTATACAAATTATATAAAAAAGCGCGTCAAACGGAGGTTTGACGCGCTTTTTTGTAACGCTTTTGTAACGCGTTTATTGCTAAAATAGTCTATTGTATAAGAGTATGCAAAAGTATTGAAAACAAAGGAAAAATATGGGTATTTGAGGACTGCAAAACGGCTTGAGCCGGCCGCTGTCCCTCTCCCAAAACAAGGAGACCGAACCATGACCGACAAAGAGTTCAAACGGCTGAGCAGATCTCAGCTGATTGACATCATATATCAGCTTCAGATCAAACAGCAGGAGCTGACCGCCGACAACGAACGGCTGACAAAAGAGCTGGAGGACAAGCGGCTGCGGCTGGACAAGGCGGGAAACATTGCCGAGGCTGCACTGGCTATTCACAACGTGATGCAGAGTGCTCAGGATGCTGCTGCCCACTACATGGAAGAGATTCGCATCAGGCTATCTGAGGAGCGTCAGCAGGTGCTTGACAATGCCGGCAACGAAGCTGCCGCGATCATCGAGCAGGCCAAAGCAGAGGCTTCGCAAATCATAAACCAGGCAAAAAGCAATTAAACGGCTGACTCCTCAGCCGCCACAGTTAAGAAGATACACGGGGTACGCCTATGAAAACAAAAAAAGACAAGGTAACATCACTCCCCACAATCAAACAGGTCGAAACCGAACGGAAAAGATACCGCCGTCAAAAAGCCTACAACAAAGCGCTGCGAGGTACACTGTACGTACTGACTATCGTGGCTGCGGTTGCCGTTCTGGTCGCCACGCTGGTATTGCCCGTTCTGCAGATCGAGGGCACAAGTATGGAGCCCACACTGGTAAACGGCGATATTGTTCTGCTGACCAAGACCACCAAGTTTGGCAGAGGAGATCTTTGCGGATTTACGTGGAACAACAAGCTGCTTATCAAGCGTGTCATCGGTATTCCCGGCGACTGGATAGAAATCGATACGGACGGCACGGTCTACCTCAACGGTGAAAAGCTGGACGAGCCGTATACCGAGAATCTTGCCGTGGGTGAATGCGACGTAGTGTTCCCCTATCAGGTGCCGCCAGAGGAATATTTTGTGTTGGGTGATATGCGCGAAAGCTCCATAGACTCACGCAACACGCTTATAGGATGCATCAAAAAAGAACAAATTGTCGGAAAAGTTTTTTTCCGCATTTGGCCGCTTAAAACATTGAGATTTTTCTAAACATATCATACTGCAATTTTATCAGGGAAGTTAGTAATGGGAATCGTTGAAGAATACTTTTCACAACTTAAAACAGACAGACGACGAAGGCGTCGTGCTGCAACGGTTCTGACGGCGTTATCGCTCTTTGTTGTGGCAAGTGTATCGTGGAACTTGCGAATGACGGGTATTACCCTTGCAAATGACGCGACCTGCCCACAGCCTGAGCATCAGCATACAGAGGAGTGTCAGCAGCAACGGGTGCTGATATGCGGGTTTGATTCTGAGGCATCTGCCGAAGAATTGAACACTGGTCCACCCGAAGAGCTTGACACAGGTCCTCCCGAAGAGCTTGATACCGGTCCTCCCCCGGATACCGGATCAAGTCCCCCGGATGAGACCGATGCTCAACCGCCGCCGGAAACCGAACCGGAGCCTGATACTCAGCAGGAGATTACGCCCGAGGTTGAAACTGAGCCCGAGGTTGAGACTGAGACCGAGACTGAGGTTGAGACTGAGCCTGCTCAGCAGCAAACCGATGCTCACGTTCACACCGATGAGTGTTATCAGGTCATATATCAATGCGGACTTGAGGAGCATATACACAACGTTTATTGCTATTCAAATCCCAATGCCGACAAAGAAATGCTGCTTGACTGGCAGCAGATGTTCAAAGATTATCCCTACACAGGAGATCTTGCTCAGGACCTGGCAGGCATCGCCAAGACTCAGGTCGGATACTCCGAGAGCAAGCTCAACTATGAGATAACAGCGGACGGCGTTCGCCACGGCTACACCCGATACGGCGACTGGTACGGAGCCCCCTACAATGACTGGTCGGCTATGTTCGTATCATTCTGTCTGGGTTACGCAAAAGCGGACACAGACCAATATCCCATAAACTCCGGTGCCGACTCCATGGCAGCCCTATGGCAGGCACAGGGCAGGTACACTCCCGCAGGAGAGTATACGCCCACGGTGGGAGATCTTGTGTTCTTTGATAACAACACGGTCGGCATAGTGTCCGATGTGCAAAACTTCACTGCTTACGTTATTTGCGGCGATATGGATGACTCGGTACAAAGCTGTCTCATCGCATTCACCGACCCGTCTGTCGCAGGCTGGGGTATGACATCTCTGGTCTTACCCACTCCCGAGCCCGAACCCGCTCCCCCAGATCCGCTGGATATTTCCAACGGCCCTGCAGTGTTCATATACGAAGGCGGCGCATCAACGACGCGGATGCAGCGGTTTTCACTCAAGATGACAAGATCGGTCACCGAACTTAGACCCTATCTGGAAACCAACGGCGGCAGCTATTTCATGACACTGCTGGATCTGAACAACGTTGAGCTGCCC
>JAFYMQ010000146.1 GCA_017556565.1 Clostridia bacterium
AGCGCCTCAAGATATCCGGGTGCGCTGCCCGGCTGAATGTCTCTGCCATCGAGGAAACAATGTACTCTTGTGCGGGCATTATGCTGCGCACACATCTCCAGCAGAGCGTACAGATGGGTTATATGACTGTGCACGCCGCCGTCAGACAGCAGACCCATCAGATGTACGGTCTTGCCATGCTTTATGGCATCGGCGAGCACGGGATTTTCAAAAAACGAGCGGTCGCGGATGGCTTTGTTGATGCGTGTCAGATCCTGATACACAACTCTGCCGGCGCCTATATTGGAGTGGCCAACCTCACTGTTGCCCATCTGTCCGTCGGGAAGACCGACAGCCTCACCCGATGCATCCAGCAGCGTGCAGGGAAAAGAGCTCTGCAGATACTGCATATTGTGGGTGTTGGAGTTTGCGATGGCGTTGCCGGCGCCGCGAGGCTGCACGCCCCATCCGTCCAGGATCATAAACACCAGCGGCGCTTTGCTCCTGCGGGGGGAGTGGTCGTGCATCACGGTATTATCCTGCATAGCAGTCTGCTCACCCATCAGCCAATCCTCCTGTGAGATTATATTGTGTGTATCGGTCCACAGCCCTTTTTCGGTAGTGCAGACCGCCTGTTCCTCAGGCTCGGGGCCGCGGCCTTTGCCGCCGAAATCATAGCGGTTCTTGGCAAGCCCCTTGTCCCTGAGAAGCTTTTCGTATATGCGTCTTGTATCTTCTGTGCTGCTCATTACTTGGTAGCTGCGACAATGGCGGCAAAAGCTTCGGGCTTGAGAGATGCGCCGCCGATGAGACCACCGTCAATGTGGGGCATAGCAAGAAGTGCGGGTGCGTTTTCTTCGTTCATGCTGCCGCCGTAGAGGATGGATGTGCCGCGGGAGGGACGTGCGCCGTACTTTTCACGCAGGCAGGCACGTATAGCCTTGCAGACTTCGTTTGCGTCTTCCGGGGTAGCGGTCTTACCGGTGCCGATTGCCCAGACAGGCTCGTATGCAAAGACGACTTTGCGGAAATCATCGGCATCGAGGCCATAAACCGCACTTTTGACCTGAATACGGATCTGCTCTTCGGTAATGCCCATTTCGCGCTGCTCCTCGGTCTCGCCTACACAGATGATGGGGCGGAGGCCTGCACGGATTGCAGCGGCAACCTTCTTGCGGACTATCTCGTCGGTCTCGCCGAACATACTGCGGCGCTCGGAATGACCGATGATAACGTACTTTGCGCCTGCGTCATACAGCATCTGTGCAGAAACCTCACCGGTAAAAGCTCCGGTATCTTCATAGTGGCAGTTCTGACCGCCTACAGCGATTCTGCTCTGACGGAGTACGCGCTTGACTATAGTAAGGTCGATTGCGGGAACACAAAGAACGACCGATGTATCTTTGGCACTGGAACACTTGAGCATCGCAGTCGTCAGCTTTTTTGCCTCCGAGGGGTTGATGTTCATCTTCCAGTTTGCGGCTATTATGGCTTTGCGGTAACGTCTGTCCATTTTGTTTATTTATCCTCCAAGCAAGCTACACCGGGCAGGGTTTTTCCCTCCAAAAACTCGAGAGATGCACCGCCGCCGGTGGATATGTGATCTATTTTGTCTGCAAGACCCATTATCTCAACAGCAGAGGCGCTGTCGCCGCCGCCGATTATAGTGAATGCCTTGCTGTCTGCCATAGCCTGAGCTATAGCGCGTGTACCATGGCTGAAATTGCTCATCTCAAATACGCCGGCAGGGCCGTTCCATACAACGGTGCCGCTGTTTGCGATGATCTCGGAAAAAGCCTGTGCAGTCTCAGCACCGGTGTCCATGCCTTCCCAGCCGTCGGGGATCTGACCGGCTTTGACGGTCTTGTAGTTGGCATCGTTGCTGAAGCTGTCTGCCACCACGTTGTCAATGGGCAGACGGAGCTTGCCGCCGGCCTTGCTCACAAGCTCTTTGAGTGTATCGATCTTGGTGTCGTCACAGATGGAAGTGCCGATGCTGCCGCCCATAGCCTTCTGGAAGGTGTATGCCATACCGCCCACGATGAGCACGTTGTCGCATTTGGGAAGCAGATTTTCGATAAGAGCCAGCTTGTCGGCTATTTTGGAGCCGCCCAGCACAGCGGTAAAGGGACGTGCGGGAGCTGCCAGCGCGCCGCCCAGAACGTCAAGCTCGCGCTCCATCAAAAAACCGCAGTAGGAGGGCAGATACTTGCTGACACCCTCGGTAGATGCGTGTGCGCGGTGAGCCGCACCGAATGCATCGTTGACAAACAGGTCAACACCCTCTGCCAGAGCCTGAGCAAACTCGGGGTCATTTTTCTCTTCGCGCTTGTCAAAACGCACGTTCTCCAGCAGCACAGCCTGACCGGGCTTGCAGCTTGCTTTGAGAGCCTTTGCGCTTTCGCCGATAACGTCGTCTGCCAGCTTGACCTCCTGGCAGAGCAGCTCACTCAGGCACTTGGCTACGGGAGCCAGAGAGTACTTGGGGTTAACCTCGCCCTTGGGTCTGCCCATATGGGAACAGAGGATGACTGCGGCATTGTTATCAAGCAGATAACGGATGGTAGGCAGTGCAGAAACTATGCGTCTGTCGTCCTGTATAACAGAGTCCTTCATAGGGACGTTGAAATCACATCTTACGAGAACTTTCTTGCCCTCGACACTAATATCACGGGGAGTCTTTTTGGAATAATTCATAAAATAGCCTCCTTTAATGTACTCAAACTATTATACAACTTTGAGCAGGAAATATCAAGCAAAAATTAAGAAAAATGTAAACGCTTACAATAAAAAGTTTATGTACTTTTTTGTTGTACAATCGGCTCTTGAAGTATGCCCTCAAAGTGCGTTTTGTACGCCTGAAAAGAACATATTTAATATACATGATGTCCCTATGCGGACACAATCGGCAAAAAATCATTGATTTTACGGCGTCAGGTGGTATAATTATAGTATGAGGTGATTTATTTATGAAGATGAACGCATTGGTCAAGCTCAAACCCGAAAAGGGTCTTGTGCTTATGCAGGTGGATAAACCTACACCCGGCCCCGGTGAAGTTCTTATAAAAGTACATAAAAGCGCAATTTGCGGCAGCGACGTGCATATCTACGACTGGAACGACTGGGCAGCATCCCATGTCAAGCCTCCCATGGTCATCGGCCATGAGTACGTAGGTGAGATCGCCGAGCTGGGCGAGGGCGTTACTGATTATCAGATAGGCGAGCGCGTCAGCGGCGAGGGTCACATCACCTGCGGCAAGTGCCGTAACTGCCGCAGCGGCAATATCCAGTGGTGCAAGGATACCAATTCTGTCGGTGTTGACAGAAACGGCGCATTTGCAGAGTACGTCTGCATTCCCGCTTCCAATGTTATCCGCATCCCCACCAATCTGCCCGAGGACGTTGTTGCCATGTTTGACGCAGTAGGCAACGCAACCCATACCGCGCTGATGTTCAATCTTATCGGTGAGGACGTTATCATCACCGGTGCAGGTCCCATCGGTATAATTGCCGCGGGTATATGCAAATATGCAGGCGCAAGAAACGTTATCATCACCGACGTCAACGATTACCGTCTCGACCTTGCCAAGCGTATGGGCGCAACCGCAACCGTCAACATCGCAAGAGAGAGCCTTGAGGAGGCTATGAAAGCCGGCGGAATCGTCGAGGGCTTTGACGTTGGTCTTGAGATGTCGGGCAACGGCGGCGCATTCAACCAGATGACCGGCGCAATGCGCAACGGCGGCAAGATCAGCCTGCTTGGTCTGGGCAATGCCCCCATCACCGTCAATATGAACAATATTATCGGCAAGGGTCTGACCCTGCAGGGCATCTACGGCAGAAAAATGGACAACTGGCACCAGATGGCATACATGGTACAGGGCGGACTTGATCTCAGCCCCGTTATCACCCACCGTTTCCACTACACCGAGTTTGAAAAGGGCTTTGAGGCTATGCACAGCGGCATGAGCGGCAAGGTCATACTTAATTGGGAGGACTGACAAATGAGCAAAGGACTCGAAATATTCCAGCAGCGCATCGACGCAACACGCGATGCAGGTACATTCAAAAAAGAGCGCATCATCACAACACCCCAGCGCAGCTGCATCGATACCACCGAGGCAAGCAGCGGTATCAATATGTGTGCCAACAACTACCTTGGCTTGAGCAATGATCAGCGCCTGATCGATGCTGCAAAAGCCAGCTACGACAAGTGGGGCTTCGGTCTGTCCTCTGTCCGCTTTATCTGCGGCACTCAGGAGATCCACAAGCAGCTGGAGCGCGAACTGGCAGATTTTCTGGGTACAGACGACTGTATCCTGTACTCCTCCTGCTTTGATGCAAACGGCGGTCTGTTTGAGACTCTGCTGACCGAGCAGGACGCAGTCATCTCGGACGAGCTCAACCATGCATCCATTATCGACGGTGTCCGTCTGTGCAAAGCAAAGCGCTTCCGCTACAAAAACAACAATATGGAAGAGCTTCGCCGTTGCCTTGAAGAAGCAAAAGACTGCCGCATCAAGCTGATCGCAACCGACGGCGTATTCTCTATGGACGGCTTCATCGCCGACCTCAAGTCCATCTGCGATCTGGCTGATGAGTACGGCGCACTGGTCATGGTCGACGACAGCCACGCAGTAGGCTTTATGGGCGCACACGGCAAGGGCACACCCGAATACTGTGACGTTATGGGCAGAGTTGACATTATCACCGGTACTCTGGGCAAAGCTATGGGCGGCGCTTCCGGCGGCTACACCGCAGCAAGAAAAGAGATCGTCGGCCTGCTCCGTCAGTTCAGCCGTCCCTACCTGTTCTCCAACACCCTGGCTCCCGCAATCTGCGCCGCATCTCTGGAGACCCTGCGCGTGCTGAGAGAGTCGGGCGAGGTCATCGCAAAGCTCCATGACAATACCAAGTATTTCAGAACCGAGCTCGGCAAGCTTGGCTTTACCGTTCCCGAGAGCGATCATCCCATCGTTCCCGTTATGCTGTTTGATGCCAAGGTCGCTCAGGAGTTTGCCGCACGCTGCCTGCAGAAGGGCGTTTACGTTGTAGGCTTCTGCTATCCCGTCGTACCTCAGGGCAAGGCTCGCGTACGTACCCAGGTATCCGCAGGCCACAGCCGCGAGGATCTGGACAGAGTCCTCAAAGTCTTTGCGGAAGTCAAGGCAGAAATGGGCATCTGAAAATCCGACCGATAATAATCATAATAATAAAACTGTGCACAGAGCAATCTGCGCACAGTTTTTATTTTGTTCAGTCTTTGTGTCTGAGATAGGGGATGAGACTCCTGTCAGGCTCGTTGCCGTGAGCCTTGTCATACTCCCACTTGAGCTCATAGACGTTAAAGTCCAGCAGCTGCTCCAGCTCCTGCTCGTCTATCTCGCCGCCCGAGTTGCGCAGAGCCATCAGCCTGTCATACTCGTCGCGGCGGCGCTTGACCTCAAGTGCCACAGCCTTGTCACGCTCGTAGTGGGCTGCCATATAGTTGGATATCCGCTCGGTGCGCTCCCAGAAATCAGCCATGTCATTTTCGTCCTGCCAGCGCTTTTCCTCTTCGATCTCCTTTTGAGCAATGGATACGCTGCGGGAACAGCCTATGCGTGAGCAGCCTGCGAGAGCAAATGCACGGGCATCCTCAAGTGTGCGTATACCGCCTGCGGCTTTGATGCTGCAGCGCTCGCCTACGGTGTCGCGGATAAGCTTGATATCCTCAAGTGTTGCACCGCCGGTGCTGAAGCCCGTGGAGGTCTTGACGTAGTCAACGCCTGCCTCGGCACACAGCTTGGAGATATAGACCTTTTCCTCATCGGTCAGCAGGCAGCACTCGATAATGACCTTGAGTATCACGTGTCTGCCGCAGACAGAGACCATGCGTCTCAGCTCGTTTTCAAGCAGTACGGTGGAGCGCTGCTTGACCCAGCCGATATTGATGACCATATCTATCTCGTCAGCTCCCGCCATGATAGCGTCGCGTGCGGCAAATACCTTGGAATCGGTGCTCTCGTTGCCGTGGGGGAAGCCTATTACGGTGGTGATCCGTGTCTCTGCGCCGTTAAATAGCTTGCGGCGGCATACGGGTATCCAGCAGGGTGCAACGCAGACGGAAGCAAAGCCGAACTCCAATGCCTCTTCGCACAGGGTAATTATCTGATCCTTGGTAGCGGCGGGATCCAGCAGGGTATGGTCTATTCTGGAACGCACGTTGATGCGCAGATTTTCGGGCAGCTGATCGGCGGGGGTATTGAGCAGGGTAATGTTGTAGTTTTCGTTCATCGTGTTGCCTCCGAACTCAGAGTGTGGGGGTGTAGCTCTTGAGCTTTGCCGCAAAATCGTCGGTGCTCAGCTTTTGCAGCTCAAAGCTTGCAAAATCCGCAGGTTTCATAAACACCGCCCATGCAGCCAGCATCTTCTTGTTGGCGTCCTTTTCAAAAGTGTTTGCGCCTGCACCGGATTTGTATATCATTATGTCCTCTTTTACCTTGAGCATGCAGGGGTATGCAACGGTTCTGCCAAACTGGCATGCCTCGATCCACATAGCCGATATACCCTCGGCGGCATTTTCGGCATAGTAGTAGCCTGCATCCTGACGTGCGCTGACTATCAGACCCTTGAGTCCGGGTGTGCGGCTGATTTCTCTGACCAGAGCGGGTGCGTAGGTTTTCATATCATAATCACCTTTTTTATATCATATCAATCAATAAACTTATTTTATCAACTAATAGACCTGTTGTCAATCGCGGAGGCAAAACTGTTATGATAATGACCTGTGTTATCGGTGCAATGCTGGCGCTGGCGGTGATTTTTGGCGGGGTGACGGGCAATATCGGGGAAGTGTCCCAAGCCGCGCTGGACGGCGCCAAGCAGGCAGTAACCCTGCTGCTCAATATCGGCGGAACCATATGTCTGTGGAACGGCCTGCTTGAGATAATGAACCGCAGCGGTCTGTCGGGGCATATTTCAAAACTGCTGCAGCCGATAATACGGCTGCTTTTTGGCAGTTATGCCAAAGACGAAGAATGCCTGCGCTATATCAGTCAGAATATGTCTGCCAACCTGCTGGGGCTGGGCTCGGCAGCCACACCTGCAGGGCTCAAGGCTGCAAAAAGGCTGCAGCAGTTATCCCGTGAGCGGGGAGAAAGACCCCATGGAGTATTCCTGCTCATAGTGATAAACACCGCATCTTTGCAGCTGCTGCCCACGACTGTGGCGGCAGTGCGCGCTTCAATGGGCAGCGCAAGACCCTTTGATATCCTGCCCGCGGTGTGGCTTGCAAGCGCCGTATCGGTGGCGGCAGGCATAACGGCGGTCGGGATTTTTCGGGCGGTGAGCAAAAAATGACCGATTATATTATTCCCTTTTTGATGCTGCTTATTATAGTCTACGGTGGGGTGCGAGGTGTGGACGTTTTTGACGCCATGTGCCGGGGGATCAAAGACGGCATGGGTGTATGCGCAGGCATATTTCCCGCTATGCTGATAATGCTCACAGCCGTCTCCATGCTGAGAGCAAGCGGCGGCAGCGAGCTCATATCCTATGCATTGACCCCCGTTGCCCGTCTGCTGGGTATTCCCGGTGAGTGCATCCCGCTGGCGCTGCTCCGACCGTTCAGCGGCAGCGGTGCGCTGAGTATAGGCAGTGAGATAATCAAATCGGCGGGCGCGGACAGTTATCCCGGCAGGGTGGCGGCGGTAATGCTGGGCGCAAGCGAAACAAGCTTCTATACCATAGCCGTGTACTCGGCATATTTAGGACTGAAAAACACCGCATACACGCTGCCTGCCGCGTTGAGCGCCGACTTTGCGGCATTTGTTATGTCCGGAGTGGCGGTCAGGCTGCTTATGCAATAGCTCGGGATGTGTGAGCATTGTACGGTTTTATGTACAGTAAAAATTGTACAATGTAATCACAAAGGAGATGAAAATATGAGTGCAATAACACTGTATACGGGCAAGACCATGGATATCACAACACCTCAAAAGGAGAATATAGATATAGCGGATATAGCCCATTCGCTGAGTATGATCTGCAGAGCAAACGGACATTTCAAAAGCTTCTATTCTGTGGCTCAGCATTGCATCAACTGTGCCGCTGAGGCTTACGCACGCGGATACAGTAAAGCTGTTCAGCTTGCCTGCCTCCTCCATGACGCGGCAGAGGCATATGTGTGTGATATACCCCGTCCCATCAAGAACGGTATGGCAGATTTCTGCCTCATTGAGGACAGGCTGCTGGATATGATATACCGCAAATATCTGCACCGCGGTCTGACCGCCCGTGAGCAGGCAGAGGTAAAAGAAATCGACGATACCATGCTCTGCTTTGAGTTTGATGCGCTGATGGGCAAGAGGCTTGACGTTGGGTTTGAGCCTTATCTGCTGAGCCAGCCCCGATTTGATGCCTGCGATTGCAGATTTGTTGAGCGCTATTATGCCAGGCTGGTAAAAGAGCTTGTGCGTGAGATGGAGCTGTGCGGCGCGGCATTGGATTGAACAAAAAAATCCCTCACCGATTGGTGAGGGATGATAGGTTAAAGCTTATTTGAACATTGTGCCCGAGCCAATATAATTGGTGGTGTAATAGGTGCTGCTGAGCTTGGCATATTCAACGTTCTTGCCCGATCTGGGAGCGTGGATGAATGTATCGTTGCCAACATAGATACCTACGTGGCCGACCTCATTGCCGGTATCGGGACGGGTGAAGAATACCAGATCGCCGGGCTGCAGCTCGGACTTGGAGATCTTCTTGACACTCTTGTGATACTGATCATAGGAGCATCTCTGGATGCTGATGCCAAAGTGGTTGTATACGTACTGTACCAGACCGGAACAGTCAAAACCCTTGGGAGTGGTGCCGCCCCACAGATAGGGAACACCGAGGAATGTTGCTGCGTAGTCGCAGATCTCCTTGCGGAGCTGAGCTTCCTGCTGAGAAGCGGTGGTCTCTGCGGGCTTGGCTGCAGCAGAAGAGGTGCTACTTGAGGATGTGGCTGTTGTGGGGGGAGTAGAGTTGGTCTTGAAGGTGCCTACCTCAACGTAGCTGCCGGAAACGTAACCGGTCTGACCGCGATACTCGATCTTGAACCAGCCGTTGTTGATGCCGATGATCTTGGCAACCGTGCCCTCACCCAGAGTGGTGATGCGGCTATAAGAGACACCGGGACCTGTACGCATATTGAGACCCTCGGGGATAACTCTGATCTGTCCGGCCTCGACGTTCATAACATTCTGAACATCAACGTAGTCGGTATGCAGATAACCGACAGTACCCTTGTAAGATACCTTGTAGAATGTGCCTGTCTTGCCGATAACAGCAACTCTGTCGCCGTCGTGCAGACTTGCCAGTACCTTGCAGGAGGTGTTGGCCTCTTGCCTCAGATTGAGCGAGGAGTTGACGTCAACGGTTCCGCCCTTGATATCATAGGCAAAAGCCGAGACAGTCAGCAAAACTGTCAGACAGCAAATGAGAACAAAGCATCTCATAAATGTTGA
>JAFYMQ010000147.1 GCA_017556565.1 Clostridia bacterium
CTCCCGATCTGGCTATCGACGGCGAAATGCAGTTTGATGCTGCCGTTGCTCCCGAAGTCGGTCAGCTGAAGTTCCCCGGCTCTGCTGTTGCCGGCTATGCCAACACCTTTATCTTCCCCACCATCGAGGCAGGTAACATCGGCTACAAGATCGCACAGCGTCTGGGCGGATTCGAAGCTTACGGCCCCATTCTGCAGGGTCTGAACGCTCCCATCAACGACCTGAGCCGCGGCTGCAACGCTGACGAAGTCTACAAGATGGCTATCATCACCGCAGCACTCAGCTAAGTCAAACAAACCTGATATATTGATAAAACCCACCGCTCAAACGATGGGGCGTCATAAAACAGTTACACTCCCGGCAGGATCATCTGCCGGGAGTGTTCTTGTATATATTCCGGCTATGTGATAGAATATATCTAATAATTAGACAAACTTGAGTTGACAAAGAAGTATGATTGGATTGTCGCAACTGAAATGCGCCCTAAAAGTGCGGGATAGTTGGTGGAGTCAACAGGCGGTTTTTGCTATAATACAAGTGCAATAAACCACGAAAGGAGAAACATTATGAAAGTGACATTGTTTCAGTTGTTGATTACAATACCATTATTACTGCTTGTTGTAGGAGGAATCATTTATATCTTTGTGCTGCTATGTAAGGCATTAAGGAAGTACATTCGTTCCTCCGAAACACGCAAGGAATCGGCAATCATTAAAAAGTTCTTGGGAGAGGTTTTGAAAAGCCATCGCACAAAAAACAAAATGACACAAGAATTTGTTGCTGAGGCTATTGGTGTTAGCAGACAATCTGTATCAAAATGGGAACAGGGTATTTCTGACCCAAGTACGTCTAATCTTTTTGCATTAGCAAAACTATTTGGGGTCACGGTTGAAGAATTGCTGAAAGAAGTAGAATAAACAGTTAACCAAGTTCCAATATGTCGAATAGATATAAGAGCGCACTTCTATACACCGTTTGGGTGTAGTGTGTAGTGTGCGATTTTGTACCGCACCAAAGCCTCCCTCTGATGAGGGAGGTGCCCCGAAGGGGCGGAGGGAGAGAAGACTACCCCTCGGTCAGCCTTTTCGGCTGACAGCTCCCGCACCAGTGCAAAAATCCTCCCTGTGAGAGTTCTCACAGGGAGGATTTACTGTTTTACGAAGCCTCGCTCTAACCGAACGGTGGGTTTTTGCATATTATCAAAAAATCATCTGTCAATAGCCGCGGCTCTTGCGGTACTCTGCAATGCTGCCCGTCTGCTTTTTCCACAGTTTGCCCTGAGTGTACAGAGCGTCTGTCTGCTCCGCGGTCAGTGCCGATGCATCCATGGGCTCAAGGGCCTCAAACGTCTCCTCCTGCAGCGCGCTTGCCCTGCCTGCCTTGGTGGAGTTTGAGCGGGGGAGGGAGTAGCGGGCCTGCAGATAGGCGCACACAGCCTCAAGATCGCTCTCACTGCCCTTTTTCAGCTCCAGCTCGATCTCGCTGACGGCGCATCTGAGCGCTCCGCGGCACAGTTCGCCCGAGTCAAAGGCTATCTCAACGGTGGACTCACCGGCGCTTATCAGTCGGCAGACACGGGTGAATCGGGAGGAGTACAGACACTCCAATCGGGCGGTTTTCAGCAGGGTTTTTGTGCTTTCGGGCAGCTCGGCTTTGGCGCAAAGCTCCATGATGCCGCTCTCGATGGTATCGGCCTGCACCTCAAACTCCTGCCGCACATTTTGGCTGACACGGGATTTGAGGCAGCACACACTGATGCCGTTTTCTTTTCGCAGCCGCAGGGAGATGCCCTCACGTTTGAGTGCTCTGTCGGGTGTGTCAAAATAGCTTGCCGCCATCTCGAATGTGCGGGAAGGGGAGAGGAAAAACTCCTCGTTTTTCTGTATTGCGTCCCATGTGCGGCACAGTGCGGGCGCCAACTTTATCTCAATTTCCATAACATCACCTCTATACTACATATTGTAGCACCTTGAGCCAAAGCAGGCAACAAAAAAACAAAATATTGTCTGTAAACTTTTATATAGCTCTTTTATTTTTTGCAATTGTATGATAGAATATATAGTGTGTAACGTTTTTTAAAAAAGAGATAAAAGTTTTGGGAGGGGACAATATGCTTAATCGCGTAGTTGTTACTATTGACGGACTGCCCTACACCGTAGTGGCGGAAGAAAGTGAAGAATATATCCGCAAAAATGCCGCACTGGTCGACAAAGAAATTGACAGCATCAAGGCTGCCACACCCTTTTCTTCCATGACCAGCGCCGTGCTTGCAGCTATGAATATAGCTGACAAATACTACAAAGCAATGGCTATGACCGAGGGTCTTCGCGCCCAGCTGAAGGATTATGCAAAAGAGTGCTCCGAGCTGCGCGCACAGGTCAACCGCCTGAGCAAGAACAAGTAAGATTTACCTATTATTTTTTGGGGAGCAGAGCAGATGCAGCTTGTTGTCAGAGTCAGTTCAACAGAGTCAATGGCAGCCGCGGTACAGACCGGGGCAGACGGCGTATGCCTGTATGCTCCCGACTGCGGCACCAAAGATTGCCTGTCGCTGAGCGAGCTGCAGGAGGCGTTCAAGTATTGCCGTCTGCGCGGCGTAAAAGCCTACGTGCATTTCGGTGCGCTTTGTACCGACAGTGATTTGCTGCGCCACCGCGACCTTGTCCGCGCTATCAGCGCCGCAGGCGCTGATGCCGCCGTTGCAGGCGATCTGGGTCTTGTGCGTATGATCAGGCAGCTTGCTCCCGATCTGCCCATTTTTGGCTCGGAGCAGCTTGCCGTACACGATCTTGCAGGCGCCATAGCAGCCAAAAAGCTGGGTCTGTCCCGCATCACTCTCGCCCGCGAACTGAGTGCAGAGCAGATGCGCTTTATCAGTGAGCGTGCAGAGGTGGAGACACAGGCGTTTTGCCACGGTGAGCAGTGCGTGTCCTATTCGGGTCAGTGCTATATGTCCACCGCGGTGGCATCCCGCCCCGCATCAAGAGGTCAGTGCATGCATCCCTGCCGCACCGCTTACTCCTACTTCGGTGATGCACCCGGAGAGCATCTTAGCCTCAAGGATATGTGCCTTGCCAACCGCGTAGGCGAGCTGGAACGTGCGGGACTTGAGGCGGTGGTAGTAGACTGCTTTGGCAAACGTGCCGAGTTCACCGCCATGATTTGCTCTGTATACAGCGGCTGCATCAAAAACGGCACCATCCCCGCCCGCAGCGATATGCTCAGGCTTGAGAGCCTGTTTGCACGCGACGGATTCAGCGATGCTTATATCAAAGGCGAAAAGGGCGCTTTTATGTTCGGCGCACCCAATCCCGCACCCGACAGGGAGGCAAGAAGTGCCTACTCGGACGCCCGCAAACTTTATCTGGGCGATGGGGAAAAGCCCCTTGTGCCCGTTGATATGTACCTGAGCGCCAGAGCAGGGGAGGATATTACCCTTATCTGCTGCGATCACGACGGCAACGAAGTTGTTGCCCGTTCACCCGCAGCCCAGATCGGCAAAAAAGCCACCACCAAACAAGAGATCATCAACCTGCTGCAAAAAACCGACAAGACCGTTTACTATGCCTTTGAGTGCCGCGTGGATATGGACGAGGGGCTCAGGATCACCCCCGCTGCCGTCAGCGCAATGCGCCGCAGCTGCTTTGACACCCTGAGTGCCAAGCGCAAGCAGGCACCCGAACGCAAAGTCGGCAACTGGCAGCCGGGACTCAAGCGTCTGGCTTACGATCAGGCGCCCGAGATAGCTCTGTCGTTTTTGCGTACCGAGCAGATCACACCCGAGATACTCGATCTGCGTCCTCAGATAGTATATCTGCCTATCTGGCGCATGCACGAAGATACCAAGATCATCGAGCTGCTCTTAAAGCGCGGCATCATCCCCTGCGCCGTACTGGACAGAGTGGTGTCCGACAAACAGTGGCCCGAGATGCTGCTCGCCCTCCGCGAGCTCAAGCAGGCAGGTCTGGAGCAGGTGCTGTGCACCAGTCTGGGTCAGCCTGCGCTGCTTGCACCGCTGGGCTTTACACTCCGCGGCGATTTTGGTATGAATATACTCAACTCACAAAGCATAAAAGAAGTCAAAGCCCTCGGCCTGAGCAGCTGTACGCTGTCCTTTGAACAAAGCTTTGCACAGATAAAGGAGCTTTCCCAGGGTCTTGACTGTGAGATCATAATATACGGCAGACTGCCGCTGATGTATACCGAAAACTGCATTATCCACAAGCATCACGGCGTACACGTCTGCCACAACGGCTCCATGGCACTTATCGACAAAACAGGCCGCAGCTACCCCCTCATCTCCGAAAAAGGCTGCCGCAACACCCTGTACAATGCCGAAAAACTGTGGCTTGCCGACAAGAGAGAAGATTACTCCCGCCTGGGCTGCCGCACCTTGCGTCTGTGCTTTACAACCGAGAACAGCAAAGAGTGCTTAAAAGTCCTGCAGGCCTATCTGGGCAAAGCGGAAATGACACCCGAGCGTGCCACAAGAGGTATGTACTATCGGGGGAACAACTGAGGTTTTTGTATGATAATTCTTGCATCGGCATCCCCACGCAGACGCGAGCTGCTGGGTCAGATATGTTCTTTTGAGGTCAGAGCCACCGACTGTGACGAGAGCTGCGCGCTTACATCCCCCGAGGAGTTTGTCTGCGAGCTTTCCCGCCGCAAAGTGCTGGCGTGCAAAGCCGACTTTGACGATATCGTGATCGGCGCCGATACGGTAGTGGCAATAGACGGCGAGATACTGGGCAAGCCCAGAGACCCCGAGGATGCCAAAGCCATGCTCGCCAAACTGTCGGGCAAGACCCACTCGGTCTTTACCGGCGTGACAGTTGTGGCAAAAGGTGAGAGCCATACCTTCTGCGAGCGCACCGACGTTACCTTTTTTGAGTTGAGTCAGGAGCTTATTGACTGGTACGTGGGCACTAATGAACCCCTTGACAAAGCCGGTGCGTACGGCATTCAGGAAAAAGGCTGCGTGCTGGTCAAGGGTATTTCGGGAGATTATTTTAACGTAGTAGGGCTGC
>JAFYMQ010000148.1 GCA_017556565.1 Clostridia bacterium
CGGTGTTTCTATTGTTACTTGATTTTGATATCTACCCGTTTGAGCATTATGCCGGCTATAACGCCGATGGCGATACCTGCCAGCGTGCCCGACAGGAGCAGAAAGGGTGCGTAGTAGGTCAGCAGATTGGTTTCCATAATGATGCATGCCATACCGATCTGCGCCATATTATGTGCCACACCGCCCGCCACGCTGACTGCGGTGGTGGAGAATACTTTGCACCGTTTGAGCAGCACCATCACAAGGAAGCTGACGCAGGCGCCCGTCAGGCTGTATATTAGGCTGACACCGTTGCCGAACAGTATTCCAACCAGCAATACGCGCACCAACGATATTACAGACGCGTATTTCCAGCCTAATTTATACAGAGCGTATATGACTACAATATTGGCAAGACCCATTTTTATGCCCGGGATGGATACGAATGCGGGGATCTGACTTTCGACAAAGGAGAGGATCATAGCCAGCGACACGCTGAGCGCCGCCAGTGAGAGCTTGGATGCTTTCATTTTTGTCCTCCTTTGTCAGCTGACGAGGTCTATCCCGTCACTTTCGCCGCCCACAACCGTAACGGTGAGCTGATGGGGTCTGCAGGTTATCATCTGTCCGTTTTTCCAGACTTTTCCGTGCTCGGTGCACACGTCGCCGCCGGTTTTGGGGCAGGTAGCCTCAATCATCCATGCTTTGCCGTCCTCTATTCTGAGGGTGTTGGTGCCGCCGTTGAGCACATAGGTGCCGTCTACGGACAGGCTGTATCTGCCGATTTCCTGAGGGCCGACTTTGACCACCACTTCTGTACCCGGGCCTTTGCCCAGACGCAGAAACACGAACAAAAGCAGCGCCGCCAGCAGACACGAGCCGATGAGAATGATATCCCAAAGATGTTTTTTGCCGGTTTTCATCAGAATGCGAACAGGGTGAGCGCCAGAATAGATGCAGCCATCAGGTAGATGGGCAGGCCGCGGAAGGCAGCGGGAACGTACTTGTCATTGATCTTGGAGCGGATGCCGCAGAAGAGCACCATAGCAAGAGTAAAGCCGATGCCTGCAGCCAGCGAGGAGACCAGCGCCTGCAGGAAGGTATAGCCTGCACTTGCGTTGTTGAGAGCCACGCCCAGCACGGCGCTGTTAAGAGCAAGCAGGGGGAAGAAGATGCCCAGAGGCTTCTTAAACAGAGCCTTTGCAGCGGCGCCGATGGCGGTTGCTACTGCAAGGATAACTGCGGTGAACAGCAGGGGCTGGAGGAAGTCGGCATTCATAGTGCCGAGAACGAACTCCTCAAGCAGCCAGCAGAGTACACCGGAGATAAGGGTGACAACGGTGACGGCTGCGCCCATAACGGCGGATTTTTTGGTTTCTTTTGCGTTGCCGAGGAAGTTTGTCACGCCCAGAAAGCTCTGGAGCGCATAATTGTTGAGCAGCACGCCGCCCATCAGGATAGCAAACAGTTCTTTCATATTACATGCCCTCCTTGTCAGCGCAGGTCATGCCTGCTGCGGCGGTTGCATAGGAGCAGGTGCAGGAGTTGTCACGTGCAAAGCACTTGGAGATGACTGCGGCAATAAAGCTGAATACGACGAAGCCGCCGGGAGCTTTTGCCAGCAGGGAGATCTTGTAGTTTGCAAAGAACTCGATATCGAAGCCTGCGATAGTGCCAAGGCCGAAAACCTCACGAACAGCGCCCATGAGAGCCAGCACAAGGATGAAGAACACGCCGACTTTGAGTGCGCCGATGACGGCTTTGCCGACACAGTTGTCGGCTGCGGCTTCGCTGTTGGCGAATACCAGCAGGTCAACTGCGGCAACGGTCAGGTAGATGCCCATCATCTGATAGACATCGGGCAAAAATGCCTGCATAACCATCTGTACCAGAGTGACAAAACCTGCGGTGATGATAACCGCTACGGGGATGAACGCACCTGCGGGGATGAACTTTTTGATGGCGGAGATAACAGCGCCCGACAGTACCATGACTATCAGCGCGGCAACGCCCATGCCCAGCGCACCCAGCAGAGTGGTGGTTGCGCCCAGAGCGGGGCAGGCGCCCAAAAACAGGATAAGCACGGGATTGGATGCCAGTGCATTGGAGATTTTGCTGCAGCTCATCAGTTGGCGCCTCCCTTCAGAATGTTGTAGACTGCGAATATCTCGTCTGCTGCCTGCTTTATTGAATCAGCGGTGTAGGTTGCACCCGAGATAGCGGCGATGTCGCCTGTGAATGTGTCCTGGCTCTGACCCTTGAAGCCTTCTTTGTAGCTTGCGGGGTCGAGAGTGTAGTTGTGATAATACTCGGCATCAAAGATGAGAGTATCAACGTTCATGCCTACGATCGCGCCGTTTGCATCGACCACGAAGTATACGCCCATGGTCTTGTTGTCGTAGCCGTAGGTGCGGGAAACCATACCGTAGTAGGTTGCGCCATCTTTTTCCAGAGTGTACAGATTGGTAACAGAGTTGAATACCTCGGGCAGCTCGGCTGCGGTGACGGTAGCGCCCTCAAGCAGAGCGGTCATACGCAGGGTGTCTCTGTCCAGAGTGTTTACGGGGTTATTGAGAGTGTGTGCCTTGGCACTGTCGGCGATTGCTGCGTACTGTGCGGTAACGTCAGCACCCTCGACGTTGATTATTCTGACCTTGCCGCTCATATTGGTCACAGCAAGCAGAGTGGTGTCGCCGTCCTTGGCGATGTAGCCGTAGCCGGAGTTGTTCTTGGCTTTCAGGATCTTGGCAAACGTGCCGTCGCCCTCAAGCTCATCGTACTGTGCGATGCCCTTGCCGTTGACAAGGCCGCTGTGAACGGTGGGAAGCAGCTCAAGCAGGATCTGCTCGTCGCTCTTGACGCCTGCAGCCATAAGACCGTTGGCGATCAGGGTGTTCATACCGTCTGCGACTGCGTCGCGGAATGCAACGGAGGAGTAGGTGCAGCCTGCCACGATCTCAACACCTGCCAGAGTGGAGTCCTGACCGATGAAGGTGTCGGGATAGCCTGCGCCGAAGTCCTTGGTCTCGGGATATTCGTCAAGGCTGATGCCCACGATCTTACCCTCGCTGTCCACGCCGAAGCTGAGCTTGATAGCATTGCCGGTGTAACCCTTGGTGGTGGACATATTGAGCACAAAACCTGCACCCGATGTCTCCTTGTGGATGGAGACGACTGTGTCGGCAACATCCTGCAGGGTGGCGAGGTCTACCTCTTCAAAGCCCTTGCCATTGGGGAAAACCTTGGCGAGTGCGCCCGATGCGCGGGCGGCGTTGTTCCTCTCGATAATGGGGCCTGTCACAAAGTTAAGACCCACTGCAGCTGCCGAAAATACGATCAGCAGTGCAAAAACCAGCACGAATGTGGTGATGCATTGTTTCTTGGCCATTATTTGACACCTCCCAGGGGCTGCTTTTCGGTCCACTTCTCAATAAAGGGGGTGAGTATGTTCATGATGAGAATGGAGAAGGATACGCCTTCGGGATATGCACAGAAATAGCGGATGATAAAGGTTATCACACCGCAGCCGACGGCAAAGACGATTCTGCCGCAGGTGGTGATGGGGGTGGTGACGTAGTCGGTTGCCATGAAGATAGCACCGATGAACAGGCCGCCTGCCAGAATCTGGCTGAGTGCCAGCATAACGTCGCCGGTGAATGCAAGGTAGAGCACGAAAACGGTGGCGATGAACACGACGGGTGCGTGCCATGTGATGACTTTGCGAACCAGCAGGTAGACAAAGCCGATGATCAGAGCCAGCACGCAGGTCTCACCGATGGCGCCGCCGTGCAGACCGAGGAACAGGTCAAGCAGGTCTACGCTCTCGCCCTTGGCAAGCACCTCGAGAGGTGTTGCAGAGGAGACTGCATCCACGATGGTGGGGTTTGCGCCGCCTGCAACGGCAGAGAATGCAACCAGCATAAATACGCGGCCGGTGATGGCGGGGTTGGCAAAGTTTCTGCCCAGACCGCCGAACAGGCACTTGACGCATACGATGGCAAACAGAGTGCCGATGACGCACTGCCATACGGGTACGTTGGTGCTCAGGTTGAGTGCAAGCAGCAGGCCTGTGACAACGGCGCTCAGGTCACCGATGGTCTGCTTTTTGCGGCAGATCAGGTTGAAGAGTGCTTCGCCGCCTACTGCAGCGATGAGGCAGGATGCCAGCACGATGAGGGATTTGACGCCAAAGATAATTACAGATGCTGCGGTAGCGGGCAGCAGCGCGATGATAACATCAAGCATGATGTTACGGGTGGATGCGCCGCTGTGGATATGGGGCGATGCGGATACATACAGTTTGCTCACGGCTTATTTCCTCCCCTCTTCGGCATGTGCTGCCTGATATTTTTTCATGAACTTTCTGGATTCGTTGTTGGTCTGCATGATGGGCTTGTGTGCGGGGCAGACATAGGAGCAGCAAGCGCACTCGATGCACTGGCCTACGCCCAGATCCTTGAGGCGGGCGTACTTTTTGTCCTCGTCCTCCAGCTCCATTGCGGCTGCGATGCCCTCAAGATTGAGGTTGACGGGGCAGTTTGCCATACATCTGCCGCAGCGGATGCAGACAGAAGGCTCAAGCTGTGCAGCTTCTTTCTTGGTCATAAACAGAACGGCATTGGCAACCTTCTGGATGGGCTGATCAAGAGAGGATACGGCTGTACCCAGCATGGGGCCGCCGATGAGAACCTTGAATGCCTCGCTCTTTAAGCCGCCTGCCTGCTCGATGATGTGGCTGATGGGGGTGCCGATGGGAGCCTTGACGTTCTTGGGCTCTTTGACCGCGGTGCCGTCAACGGTGACGATACGCTCGACCAGAGGCATACCTGTGGTCATATACTCAGCCATCTTGGTGACCGAGGAGACGTTGGTGATCAGTACGCCCAGAGATGCCATACGCTGGCCGCCCTTGACGACCTTGCCGGTGACGTTGTACAGGAGAACCTGCTTTGCGCCCTGAGGATAGATGCTGGGCAGAGGCTGGATCTCCACACAGCTGTCGCCCTCGAAAATCTTGGTCAGGTTGTCGATAGCGTCCTGCTTGTTATCCTCGATGCAGATTACAAAACGCTCTGCGCCGATATACTTGTGCAGCAGGTCGATGCCGGCTTTGAGCATATTGCCCTCTTCCAGCATGATGCGGTGGTCGCTGGTGATATAGGGCTCGCACTCGGCGGCGTTGATCAACACGGTGTCCACGTTGTAATCGGGGTTGGTGGCCTCACGAAGCTTTGCCCAGATGGGGAATGCCGCGCCGCCAAGACCCACGATACCGCCGTTATTGACAGCCTGCAGGAATTCGTCACAGGTGTTGAATTCGGGCTTCTTGATGTCGGGGGAGAGCTCCATTTTGCCATCGCTCTCGATCGTAATGGCAAGAACCTCTTGCTCGGATCTGAACTTCATGGGCTCGATCGAGGTGACGGTTCCGGAAATGGGCGCATGGATGAAGGTGGAGAAACTACCCTCTTCGCACGCAACGACCTGTCCGACGCGCACATGATCTCCAACGGAAACGGCAGGCTTGGAAGCGTTCATGGCGTGAGAGGTCACGTTCATGGGCAAAACGACTTCCTTGGGAGTATCGATCCTTGTGGGAACGAGACCCGCCGTGTTCTTGTTGTGAGGAATGTGCAGGGACGAAATGTTCTTTTTCTTGAATAACATTGGCACTACTCCTAACATATTTTTAATGTTTTTGTGTTCTTATTCCATCACGAGGGCGCGCATACCCTCGCTCATTTTCATCTCTCCGTCAGCAGAGATCCAAAGGACCTCTACGCCGCCGATCTTGCTTATCAGTGCAAGTCCGTCCTCGTAGCTC
>JAFYMQ010000149.1 GCA_017556565.1 Clostridia bacterium
CAGCTCATCAAGGTAGCAAAAGCGTGAATATAGAAAAACTTCACCTGCGGGATTTTCGCAATTATGAAAGTGCCGATTTTGAGTTTTGTCCCACTGTCAACGTCATCTGGGGCGAAAACGGCAGGGGCAAGACCAACGTGCTTGAGTCTGTATATATGCTCTCAGGCTCCCGCTCATGGCGCGGCGCCAAAACAGAGGAGCTTATAGGCTGGGACAAACAGGCGGCGTTTATACAGGCGCTGGTTTTTAACCGCGGTCGGGATTTCAGGTTTGATATTCGGCTTACTTCAGGACAAAAGGCAAAAATCACCGTCAACGACGTGCCCGTCCGCAAAAAACAAGCTATGAGCGAGGTTATAAAATGCGTGCTCTTCTCCCCCGAGGATCTGCTGATGATCAAGGGCGGGGCAGCCAACCGCCGCTCACTTATGGACGAGTGCCTGTGCCAGAAATATCCTTTTTATTCCGCCGCTCTGTCCGGATATGAACTTATACTGAAAAACAAGCAGCGGCTGCTCCGCGACAGCGAGGATTACCGCATCCTGCCCGAGCTTAATATGCAGCTGGCAACGTACGGCGCCGATATTATCCTCTACCGCAGCAGGCTGATTGTCGAGCTTGAACAGTACGCTCAGGCTATTCACAGCGAGATCTCCGGCGGAAAAGAGAGCTTAAATCTCTGTTATAGGACCATGCTGGACGAATATGCAGGTCTTGACCGCGCCGATCTTGCAAAAAATCTGTATCAGGCATTCTGCAGCAAAGAGGCGGCAGAAACCGCATCAAAAAGCTGCCTTATCGGTGTGCACCGCGACGATATAGAGGTGTATATCAACACCCGCGACGCAAGAAAGTTTGCCTCCCAAGGTCAGGCGCGGACAGCGGCGATAGCCTTGAAGTTTGCCGAGCGTGAAATATTGCAGGAAAACGGGGATTATCCCCTGCTGCTTTTGGACGACGTGCTGAGTGAACTTGACGAGCCGCGGCAGAAGTTTATATTAAAAAGCACCCAAAAAGGCCAGACAATAATCACCTGCTGCGTAAAGCCGACAATTTTCGACAGCGAAAATATCAGGTTTATGAACATCCCACAGGAGTTTGTAAGTAAGAAATAGCTAATAGCTAATAGTGAATAGCTAATAGCGAAGGTGTCGCCTACGGCGACCAATTGAATAATGTCCGCGGAGCGGACACCTCTATTAAGCCTTCCCCTTTGCAGGGGAAGGTGTCGAGCGAAGCGAGACGGATGAGGTGGTGCTATTTAATTTATCCGCGGAGCGGATACCACAGCTATTAGCTCTTAGTTATTAGCTCTTAGCTATTAGCCAAAACCGGAGGCAATAGATTATGTACTTACACCTTGGCAAAGATATCAGCGTGCCAATTGAGTCTATTGTAGGTGTTTTTGATATGGACACCTCAACGGGCTCCAAATATACCAGAGATTTTTTGAACTCCGCCGAGCGTCAGGGCAGACTGTGCGTGGTCACAGACGAGCTTCCCAAGAGCGCGGTGGTGTGTCAGGAGCACGACGGCATGATGGTCTACATCTGTCAGGTCAGCGCAAAAACTTTGGAAAAACGAGTAAACAACAATAACACGGATATGGACAGCTTTATTTGAGCGGTCTGTATGTATCGGAGGTAATTATGAGCGAGATCGAAAAGGTACAAACAGCCTATGACGAAAGTCAGATACAGGTGCTTGAAGGACTTGAAGCCGTCCGCAAGCGCCCCGGTATGTATATAGGCAGCACCAGCGTTAGCGGTCTGCACCATCTCGTATACGAGATAGTGGACAACTCCATCGACGAGGCGCTGGCAGGTTACTGTACCCATATCGAAGTAACCATAAACAAGGACAACACCATAACTGTGTCCGACAACGGCCGAGGAATCCCCACCGGCAAGCACCCCAAGCTGGGCATCTCCACTCTGGAGGTTGTCTTTACCGTGCTGCACGCAGGCGGTAAGTTCGGCGGCGGCGGTTACAAGGTGGCGGGCGGTCTGCACGGTGTCGGCGCCAGCGTTGTCAATGCGCTCAGCGACTGGCTGACCGTTCGCGTCTGCAACGAGGGCAAGATCAAGGAAATGGGCTTTGAAAAGGGTGTTACCGTCCGTCCCATTGAGGAGACCGGCGACTGCGCCGAGGATTGCACCGGCACAAGCGTCACCTTCAAGCCCGACGGCACTATCTTTGATGAGACCGTGTTTGACTATATGACCCTGTACACCCGTCTGCGCGATCAGGCATTCCTCAATGCAGGTCTGCGCATTACTTTGACCGACCTCAGAGGCGAAGAGGTACGTCAGGACACCATGTGCTACGAGGGCGGTATCAGGGAGTTCGTGCTTTTCCAGAACAACGGCAAAAACGCCCTGCACGAGCAGGTAGTATACTTTGACGGCAAGATGGACAAGGCCGACGCCGCTATCGCTCTGCAGTACACAGACGGCTATAGCGAGGTGTTCCTCTCCTTTGCCAACAACATCCGCACCCCCGAGGGCGGCATGCACGAAACCGGCTTCAAAACAGCACTCACCCGTGTGCTCAACGATTACGGCAAGCGGTTCAAGTTCTTAAAAGACGACGAAAAACTGTCCGGCGACGACGTGCGCGAAGGTCTCACCTGCGTAATATCCGTCCGTCTGGAGGAGGCTCAGTTTGAGGGTCAGACCAAGACCAAGCTGGGCAACGCCTACATCCGCTCCTTTGTGGACAGTCTGGTTTCTGACAAGCTGAGCGCCTTCTTTGAAGAAAATCCCAACGTTGCCAAAGCCATTATGGAAAAGGCTATTTTGGCAGCATCCGCCAGAGAAGCCGCACGCAAGGCCCGTGAGAGCATCCGCCGCAAGACCGTGCTGGGGGGAGCTGCTATGCCCGACAAGCTGCGCGACTGCAACGAAAATAACCCCGAGCTGACCGAGATCTATATCGTCGAGGGTGATTCGGCAGGCGGCTCTGCAACCGGCGGCAGAGACTCCAGATTCCAGGCAATTCTGCCTCTGTGGGGCAAGATGCTGAATGTTGAAAAAGTCCGCGCCGACAAGATCTACGGCAACGACAAGCTGCAGCCGGTCATTATCGCGCTGGGCGCAGGTCTGGGCGACGATTTTGATATAACCAAGCTGAGATACCACAAGGTCGTTATTATGGCGGACGCCGACGTGGACGGCAGCCACATCAGAACACTTCTGCTGACCTTCTTCTTCAGATACATGAAGCCTCTTATCGAGCAGGGCTACGTTTATGCCGCTGTGCCTCCCCTCTACAAGCTCAAGCGCGGCAAGGACGTGCGTGTGGCATTTTCCGATGAGGAGCGCGATCTGATCTCTCAGGAAATGCGCGGCGGCAACGAAAATATCAAGGTCGAGATCTCCCGCTACAAAGGCTTGGGTGAGATGAACCCCGACGAGCTGTGGGAGACCACCATGGATCCCGAACGCCGCACCCTCAAGAAGATCACCCTTGAGGATGCTGCCAAGGCAGACGAGATATTCTCCCTGCTCATGGGCGAAAAAGTCGAGCCCAGAAAAGAGTTCATCGAGCGCAACGCCAAGTACGCCGTTAACCTGGACTTCTGAGGAGTGTAAATTATGGCAAAAAGAAACGTAGATTA
>JAFYMQ010000150.1 GCA_017556565.1 Clostridia bacterium
ACCCACTTTGAATATTATAAAATCGTCACCTATACACATATTTTTTCCAGCGACGAGTACAAGCCCTTTACCTGCACGGTAAAATGCGCCGACGGCGATCTTGTCTATCACGAAAGACCCTATGAAACGCGACAGATCAAAACAACATGAGTATAAATAGAACAAAGGACTGATGAAATCTTGCAATCAAGAAAAGCTCTGAGATTTGCCATTTTTGCCTCCCTGACCCTCTCGCTGATACTCTCGGCATGTACGGCTCACGACACGCAAGACAAGTCTTCTAACGGTTCTGCTGCCGATGCAACCGGTCATTCATCCGCTCCCACCGAAAACAAAGCTGCCAATACCGATATCGATAACACCGCTATCCCATTCGATCCACCTGTTCACATTCACAAGTTTAGTGCGGCCACCTGCACCTCCCCCAGAATATGCGCTTGCGGCGAGACCGCGGGAACAGCTACAGATCACAACTATGCTGCCGCAACTTGTTCAGCACCCAAAACCTGTTCTTTTTGCGGCGCGACTGAGGGAAAAGCGCTCGAACACAGTTGGATCGATGCAACATACTCTGCGCCGAGAACCTGCAGCGCTTGCGGCATGACCGAGGGCGATCCTGCAGATGTACCGGGTAAGATCAACTATCACGGACACGTATATACCGGCGGTTCCTCCAGCAAAAAATACCACTACGAGGCTGCCTGTCCCGGCAAAAACAGTCACGAAATTACATGGGATGAGGTGACAAGCCGAGGTCTTGAGCCTTGCGGAACATGCGTACTGAAATAACCGGATAATTGTTTTTATCATTCTGCACACATACTCAACATACAGAAAATCGCCTCGGGATCACATATATCCCGAGGCAATTTGTTATTTCCACCAGTAGTGTTTGAGGGACTCCGGCATCATTTCGTACAGGGCGTCGGCGGCGGCAGAGGGGTCTATGTGGTAGCGCTGGCGTATGATGTTGCGGTAGACGGCGCAGATGCCGTTGCAGAACACGTCTACCTGCAGTTCTTCTGCCGGGGTGAAGCCTTCGCCGCCGCGGTTGAGGCGGGTGATTTTGAGCGCTGTTTCGTAGGAATACTCATAGATGAAATTGCTCATGGAGTTAAAGCCGGTGCTTTCCAATGCGCGGCGGAATATTTTGAGATTGCGCTGACCGTAGTCAAACAGGTGGTAGCACAGATCTCGGTAGCCGCTGCTGCGCTGAGGCTGGATATAGTGATCCAGCGCCATTTTGAAATTGGCGTTCATGACATCGTACTTGTCCCTGAAATATCGGTAGAACGTAGAGCGGCTTACGCCTGCTTCCTGCATTATCATATCCACCGAGATCTTGTTGAAATCTATATCGGAGATCAGTTTGTTAAACCCTTCTATGATGGCATTCAGCGTACGGTTGACCATTTTCTTCACCCTCATGATACAATTTTATCCTATTGTATCACGATGAAACAAACCCGTCAATTTGTTTTATCTTATTATCTTGCATTGCTATATAATTATTGTGTAAAAATATACGAAAAGGGCGGGTGGCTATGCACGAACTGGGCGTGCTCAAAACAGCGCTGGGCAGGGTGCAGAAGGCTGCCGACGATGCAAATATCCTGCATATCAAAACCGTCACCCTTGAGGTGGGACGCAGCAGTAATTTTGTGCCCGAATATTTTTTCAAGCTTTATCCCGCTGCAAGGGAGTTTTATCCCGCAACCGCAAGCTCGGAACTCAAAATAGACATGGTTGACGGCGGCGGTCTTGTTATCAAAGAAATCGCATACTGAAAGGTACACATATTATGGAAGAAAAAAGACAGGCAAGCAACATAACCGAATCGGGAAAGGTGCTGTATCCCGATGCCGAGCGACTCGAGCGCAAGGTGGTGGGCTTCCCGCCGTATAAAAACAAGCCCAACGGACTGGGCATATACAACTGGCTCAAAGAGCACGTTATATATATGTCCAACGACCGCTGGCCGCTGGCAAAAAAGCTGTACAAGATGTTCATACGCTTTTCGATCTGGATGAAAAAGGGCGGCATCCGCGCCAAGATCTACAAAAAGGGCATCATGCTCTACCCCGATATGACCACCCACACCTCCACAGTTGTCATACCCCTCAACGTTGATGCAGACGGCAGCGAGCAGGCTACCCTGCCCCTCAACATCGATCTCAGCGGCGAGGGTGAGAAGGTTGTCGTGCCTCTGGACGTGATCAAGGCCAGCCTCAAAAACGTGACTTTTATCGGTGGTATGGACACCTGTCTGTGCCGCGAGTCCAACGACTGTCAGGATTACCCTCACGGACTGGGCTGTCTGTTTTTGGGTGAGGCGGGCAAGACCATTGTCAAGCACGGACTCGGCAGAGAGATGACCTATGAGGAAGCTCTCGCCCGTGTCGATCAGGCAGCAAAAGAAGGTCTGATGGCTCAGGCGGTTTGGGTCGAGGTCGAGCAGCTGCTTTGGGGTCTGCGCAACGATCAGCTGGACAAGTTTTTGGAGATATGCTTCTGCTGTCCCTGCTGCTGCATCGCGGTGCGTCTGTCCCGCAATGCTACCGATGCTGAGCGCCACCGCTTCCATCCCGCAGGCTGGACTGCAGTACCCGACCGCACCGCCTGCATCGGCTGCCGCAAGTGTGTTGACACTCCCCACGGCTGCCCTGTTGAGGCAATCGGATTTGGCGAGGACGGCAAGGTCACTATCAATCAGGAAAAGTGCGTAGGCTGCGGAATATGCAAAAACCGCTGCCCCATGGACGTTATCAAAATCAAGCAGACTATGCCTATGCGTGCCGATCTGCACGAGTACTTCCTCACCGAGTACAACGTAGACCT
>JAFYMQ010000151.1 GCA_017556565.1 Clostridia bacterium
CAAGCGAGTTATCAGCTATGCCGTCAAGACTGCGCTGTATCACGCGCTGCTGCCGCATTTGGAGCAAGCACCCGCATGGGGCTCGCTGACAGGGGTCAAGCCTGCCAAGCCTGCAAGAGTATTTTTGCAGCAGGGCAACGATGCAATCAGCGCCAAAAACTGGCTTAGAGAAAAATATTTCGTGTCGCAATCGAGAGCAGATCTGTGTATAGCTGCTGCCGAGGCGGCACTTGAGACCGAAAACTCGCTGCTTTCCGATGAGGTGCAGCTGTATGCGGGTATACCGTTTTGTCCCTCAAAATGCGCCTATTGTTCCTTTGTCAGCAACGATATGGTGCGTTGGGGACATCTTATTGCGCCCTATCACAGCGGTCTTATCCGCGAGACCGAGGCGACAGGAACAATGCTCAGGCGTGAGGGCAGACGTATCGGCTCTGTGTATATAGGCGGCGGTACGCCCACCACACTTACTGCAGACCAGCTTGACAGCCTGATAGGCAGCATTAAAATGAACTTTGACCTCAGCGCCTGCCGTGAGTTTACCGTTGAAGCGGGCAGACCCGAGACAATTACCTGTGACAAGCTCAAGGTGCTGGCAGATCACGGCATCAGCAGAATCAGCATCAACCCCCAGACCATGAACGACCGCGTGCTTGAAAACGTCGGCAGAAAACATACGGTTGCCGATATTATCAATGCATACAAGCTTGCGCGTCAGGCAGGGGAGTTTGACATCAATATGGATCTTATTGCAGGCTTGCCCGGTGACGACGGTGACAGCCTGCTTAACAGTGTCCGCAGGGTAGTGGAGCTTGATCCCGAGAATATCACCGTGCATTGTTTGGCCAAGAAAAAAGGCTCGCCCATGCGATTCGGCAAGCGCGGCGATCTGACCCAGGCAGAGCTGGACGCCTGCTATGAGGTTATTGCCGCGGCGGGATATAAGCCCTATTATCTGTACAGACAGAAGTATTCGGCAGGCGGACTGGAAAATATCGGTTTTTGCAAAAACGACAAAAAATCGCACTATAACATATGTATGATGGAAGAGATCGGAGACGTTGTTGCGCTGGGTGCAGGCGGCATCAGCAAGCTTTGCTCGGAGCAGGGTCAAAAGATCGTTCGCGTCAGCAACCCCAAATACCCCATAGAGTATATTGAGAGAATTGACAGTATTGTTCAAAAGAAGCTTGACATCACACTGTAAAAGATGAAAGGAGAGCGCAAATGGATACAAAGGTAAAAGAGGTTTTGACCAAAGCAAGAATAAAAGCCTGCGTAGCGGGACGTGCTGCCGGCCGTGTTGCCAATACCGCCACCAAAAAGGCAGGAGAAGCAATAGATACAACCAAGCTGGCGCTTGCAAACTTTGATCTTAATACCGATATCGAGATGCTGTACAGAGATATCGGCAAGCTGGTGTATCTTACCCACGAGGGCGAGGAGATAGATCCCGAATGCATCACAGACAAGATTGCGCTCATTGACGAAAAGTTTGCAAAGATTCAGGAGAACAAAAAGCTTATAGCATACCGCAAGACCCATACCACCTGCAATCAGTGCGGTAAAGAATGCAAAAAAGATGACGTATTCTGCTCCGGCTGCGGCTTCAAGCTGTGACAGTACCTACGTGGAGGCAAAAATGCAGAGATATACAGAGAGTGCAGATTATATCAAATCTATAATAGGTGACAGACGTCCCGAGATACTGATGATACTTGGCTCGGGTATTGGTTTTCTGGCTGACGAGATAGAGAATGCAGCGGTTATACCTTATGCGGATATCCCGCACTTTGGTGTATCCACGGTTGACGGACACGCCGGCAAGCTTGTAATAGGCGAGCTGGAGGGCGTGTGCGTTATGGTTATGCGCGGACGTATGCACTGCTATGAGGGATATACTCCTCAGCAGGTTTCCTATCCCGTGCGTGTTGCCAAGCTGCTTGGCGTAAAATCCATGATAGTCACCAATGCAGCAGGCGCAGTCAATCTCGACTACGCGGTTGGTGATCTGATGCTCATCTCCGATCATATCAGATTTATGGGCATGAGCCCTCTTACCGGCCCCAATATTGACGAGTTTGGCCCCAGATTCTGCGATATGTCCAACGTGTATACCAAAGAACTACGCACCATAGCAAAAAATAAAGCCGCAGAAATGGGTATCAATCTGCGTGAGGGCGTATATTTTTACTGTGCAGGCCCTCAGTTTGAGACTCCTGCCGAGATCCGCGCAGTTGCGGTGCTTGGCGGAGATGCTGTGGGTATGTCCACTGTTTTTGAGGCAACGGTTGCAGCACATTGCGGCATAAAGGTGCTGGGCATCTCGCTGATGTCCAATATGGCAGCGGGCATAATTCCCGACGCTCTGCTGGACGGATTGGATGTTGAAGAAGTAGGCGAGAGATCCAAAGACAGCTTCTCCGCACTTGTCCGTGCCTGCGTGCCTTATATGAGGTGAATTATGTTTGATATACTTTTCAGGAATATTTGCGTAGTCAATCCCGACACCGCCTGCCCTGTGCAGAAGGATGTTTTCGTCGGTGTCAAGGACGGCAAAATAGCATATATCGACAAGCTTGAGCCCCAAGAGGGTAGCAAGCGCGTCATAAATGGCGCCAACACGGCCCTCATCCCCGGTCTTATCAATACCCATACCCATGCCGCTATGTCCATACTGCGCGGCTATGCAGACGACCACAACCTGCAGGATTGGCTGCACAATTACGTATTCCCCGCAGAAGCCAAGTTTGACGAAAGCTGCGTTTATACCGGCACCCAGCTGGCTATTGCCGAGATGATCAGAACGGGCACAGTATCCATTACCGATATGTATATGTATATCCCCGCTGTGGCAAAGGCTGCCTATGAGACGGGAATATATGCCAATATCACCAACGCAGCGCTGGTTTTTGACAGAGAAGGCTACCGTATGGAAAAGGATAACTCCTATATCCAGATGGAGATTCTGCGCCGCGACTGGCATAATACTGACAACGGCAGGATCAAGCTTGACTCGGGTATCCATGCCGAGTATACCAGCTTTGAGCGTGTGTGGCAGGATTTTGCCGGATATGCCAAGCAGTATGATCTTAATATGCAGCTGCATCTGTCCGAGACTAAGTTTGAGCACGATTCCTGCGTCAGCAAGTACGGCAAGACCCCCGCAAGAGTGTTGTGCGATGCAGGTGTGTTTGACACCCGCACAACAGCGGCGCATTGCGTATGGCTGACCGATGAGGATATGGACATTCTGCGTGAAAAGGGCGTTACTGTTGCCCATAATCCCGTCAGCAACCTCAAGCTTGCCAGCGGTGTAGCACGTGTTTCCGATATGCTGAGCCGCGGCGTCAACGTTGCGCTGGGTACTGACGGTGTATGCTCCAACAACAGCCACGATATGTTCGAAGAAATGAAGCTGTGCGCGCTGCTGCAGAAGGGTACTACACTTGATCCTAAGCAGGTCAACGCGTGTCAAGCTCTTTCGCTTGCCACAGTTTCCGGTGCATACGCACAGGGCAGAGAGGGAAGCCTGGGCCTTATCAAGGTCGGTTATGACGCAAGTATGGCAATGATAGACCTGGATGTACCCCAGTTGACCCCCGTGCACAATCCTCTGTCCACCATTGTCTATTCGGCGAGCGGCAGAGACGTATGCATGACTATGGTACGCGGCAAGGTGCTGTACGAAAACGGCGAGTTTACCACCATTGATATGGAAAAGATCAAGAGTCAACTCTACGGCTACGTTATGCCCAAAGTCTTTGGCGTAACCAAATAATTGTTTTGTGAAATCTTTCAAGGCGGTGCAAAATTGAGAAAGAGCAGATCTACAGGTTTTTTTGAGAGCACTTTGGTGCTTATGATATCCAGCATCATAGTCAAGGTTATCGGTGCGTTTTTCACCATTCCGCTGACCAATCTTTACGGTGCTGACGGAACAGGTATATATAACGTCGCATACTACATATACACCGCAATGCTGACCATCTCCACTGCAGCGCTTCCCGTTGCGGTATCCAAAATGGTGGCAGAGTCCATCGCTCTGGGCAAGCACAAAGAAGCCCGCAGAATAGGCAGCGTCGCGCTCAGCTCGTTTGCGCTTATCGGTCTTGTTTTTTCTCTTGCGATGATCATTTTTGCAGACGGATTTGTCAACATAGCAAAAAACTCTGCCGCCCGTGAATCTGTCATAGTGGTTGCACCCACAATATTCTTTATGTGCCTTGTTTCGGCCATCAGAGGATATTATCAGGGCAGATCCAATATGGTGCCCACCGCAGTATCTCAGGTCATTGAGGCGCTGGGCAAGCTTATTTTCGGTCTGGGTCTTGCATACTACTTTATGCACAAAGGCTACGGTCTCGAAATCGTTGTTGCAGGCGCCATCGGCGGCGTTACTCTGGGTACCGTGCTCAGCACCGTTTATCTTGTATGTGTTCGTCTCCGCGATGCCAAATATGACAATATCGAAGCGCCTCAGGAGCCTGATAGTGGCAGTAAGCTGTCTTACGGCGGCATACTCAAAAAGCTGCTTGCACTGTCGCTGCCCATTACCATCGGCGCATCTGTGCTGAGCATAACCAATCTTATTGACACTTTTGTTGTTCTCAGACGTTTGCAGGACGGCTGTTTGATGACCGATGTTGCCGCAAACCACCTGTACGGTGTATACGGTATGGCATCCAAGCTGTTCAATCTGCCTCAGACGATTGTTGTTGCTATCGGTATCAGCGTTATTCCCGGAATATCGGCAGCGCTGGCAGTATTTGAGGAGAAAAAGGCAAGAAGCCTGACCGAGAGCGCCTTCCGTCTGACCAGCCTGCTGGCATTTCCCTGTGCGGTAGGTCTGGGCGTGTTGTCCGAGCCTATTCTGTCTATGCTCTATTACAATAAGCTTGCCGATGCGATAGAGGCATCGCCCCTGCTTGTTTATCTGACTCCTGCTGTGTTCCTCGTGGCTATGGTCAGCGTTACCAATGCCGTGCTGCAGGGAAGCGGCAAGATCTGGATACCTGTTATGACCGTAACCGTCGGTGGTATTATCAAGCTTGTTACCAACTATGTACTGGTCGGCACACCCGGCATCAATATCAACGGCGCGCCCATCGGCACATGTCTGTGCTACGGCACCATCATGGTGCTCAATCTGATATATATCAGACTGAGAATAGTCAAGTTCTCGCCGGTCAAAGTATTCCTCAAGCCCCTCGCCGCAGCCGCCGTAATGGGCGTGTTTGCATGGCTTATATACAAGCCTCTGTCGGCAATTTTCTCGGGTGGATTTATGATGAGCGCAATCGCAGTGCTCACAACAGTAGGCCTGTCGGCTGTAATCTATGCTCTTATGCTTATCGTGCTCAAAGCACTGCCTAAAGAAGACGTACTCATGCTGCCCAAAGGCAAAAAAATCGCAGCCCTTCTCAAACTTGATTGATTTTAAGCAGATTTGGGCAAAACAGTGCATTTATTGCCGCAAAATCTGCATTAATGTGTAGAAAACGATTAAATAGTACTTGCATTGGAGATAAAAATATGGTAGATTGTAACAAAGATAGGTATAATTTTGAGGATCTTTTGGACATTATGCGCACATTGCGTGCTCCCG
>JAFYMQ010000152.1 GCA_017556565.1 Clostridia bacterium
AGCTGACCGTAGGCAGAAAAAGCGTCTACAAGGTCAAGGTTGAGGTCACGGGCAAGGCTGCTCACGCAGGCAACAACTATTTTGATGGCGTCTCTGCCATCAAAGAGTGTTGCCACAAGATCCTGGCTATCGAGGCTCTGTCCAAGCAGGGCGGCACCACCTACAACTGCGGCGTTATCCACGGCGGTACGGTATCCAATGCGGTTGCCGAGAGCTGCTGGTTTGAGGTGGACATCAGAGCCCTGACAGAAAAGGATATGCACGAGGCGGCAGCAAACGTCACCGCTATTGCAGAGAACTGCACCCTCGAAGGCGCCGTAGGCAAAGCTATCCTGCCTCAGCTCCACCGTCCTCCCTTTGAGGTCAAAGAGGAGACTATGGCATTCTTTGAAAAGATCCGCAAGACCGCTCTCAAGTATGAGCTTGAGGAGTTCAACTATCAGATCGTTGGCGGCGGCTCGGACGTCGTGTTTGCGGCTATGAGCGGTATTACCGCCATCTGCTCCACAGGCGTCTGCGGCACAGGTACTCACTCCACAAGAGAGGCAGCCGACATCCCCAGCCTTGCCCGCAGAGCCAAGGTTATGGCAGCCGTTGTTACAGACTATTTTGCAGATTAATCCGTAAAGAACAAAAACGGTGCAGCCTCACAGCAGGCTGCACCGTTTTATTTTCCTGTTTATCCAAGCAAAAAATCAGAAACAAGCATCAGACAGAATCCGCAGAGCAAAGCATAGGTCGCACCCTTTTCGCTTCCGTGTGCGTGGGTCTCGGGTATCATTTCATCACTGATGACGTACAGCATAGTACCGCCTGCAAATGCAAGGGCAAAGGGCAGTATAGCCGATGCGATGTTGACGGCAAAATATCCGATGAATGTGCCCACAACCTCCACAACCCCGGTCATGGCAGCATAGATGAATGTCCTGCGGGGAGGGATGCCCGCTGCCAGCATGGGCGCGATGATGACCATACCCTCGGGGATATTCTGCAGCGCAATACCGCCTGCAATAAGCAGCGCCTGCGACACGTCTCCCGAGCCGAATCCCACGCCCGCGGCAATACCCTCGGGCAGATTATGTATGGCAATAGCCATAACAAAGAGCAGTATCTTGCTGGCGCGTGAGTCTGCGTGTTTTTCGCTGTCGCCCTGCAGTCTGTGCAGATGAGGCACAAGCCTGTCCACCATACTCAGGCACACAGCACCGGCAAAAATACCTGCCACCGTTACCCATACAGCGCCCTTGCCGCCGTACTCAAGGGATGGGATAATAAGTCCCAGCACGGCTGCGGACAGCATAACTCCGGCAGCAAAAGACAGAACAATATCAGAAAATCTGTGGGAAGCTTTTTTGAACAAAAATCCTATAACAGCGCCCAGCAGGGTAGCACCGCCAACACCCGCCGCGGTCAGCAAAACAAGCTGCATACAATCAACTCCGTTTTTCAGGTTACTGAGATTATATCACAGATGAGGGCTTTTGTGTATATTTTTGGGCAAAAAAACACCGTCTGCAAATCTGCCGACGGTGTCTGAGCTTTATGGGTTTTATCAGGAGAAGATGTTGATAAACATTGTCAGCACGCCGCTGTTGACAAAGTCCACGAACAAGCTGCCTACCAGAGGCACGACGAAAAATGCGCGGGGTGCAGGGCCGTATACGTCGGTGATAGCCTGCATATTTGCGATAGCATTGGGGGTAGCACCCATACCGAATCCGCAGGCTGCCGAGGACATGACGGCGGCTTCGTAGTTTCTGCCCATTACGTTGAATACCAGGAAATAAGCAAAACAAGCCATGATAACAGTCTGTGCCAGCAGGATAACGATCATGGGCAGAGCCAGGCTTGCCAGCTCCCACAGTCTCAGGCTCATCAGCGCCATAGCCAGATACAGAGTCAGGCAGGCGTTGCCCAGCAGGCTTACGATATCCTCGACCACGGTCAGCTTGCCGGTTGTGTCGGACAGGTTGCGCAGCAGAGCGGCAGCCAGCATAGCACCGATATAGGAGGGGAATGTGATGCCGGTCTTCTGGATCAGATTGGAGATAACACTGCCGATACCCGCAGCCACGAACAGAATGAAGAATGCCTTCATAAACTCTTCGGGAGTGTGGGGCTTTTCGCTTCTGTCGCCGTATTCTTCGGTCTGCACACCGATGTTTTCGGGGGTCAGGTTGTGCTTGCGTACACGGCGCTTTGCCACAGGGCCGCCTATGATACCGCCGATGATCAGGCCGAATGTAGCAACCGCGATGGATACGGTAGCCGCGCCCGAAACACCGAACTGCTGCTCAAGCATGGGGCCGAATGCACCCGAGGTGCCGTGACCGCCTACCAGAGGAACAGAGCCTACGCACAGACCCATCAGAGGATCAAGTCCCAGCAGGCTGGCAAGACCGACGCCCACAAGGTTCTGCACTACGATGAGTGTGGATGCAACGATCAAAAACAGCAGAACCTGCAGGCCGCCCTTTTTGAGCAGCTTGAGGCTGGCGGTATAACCGACGCTGGTAAAGAACAGAGTCATAAAAATGTTCTGCAGAGTAGTATCGGTAACAACGGTCATGGTATCGGTCAGATTGAGGCCCAGAGTCAGCAGGGCAAACAGAATACCGCCGATAACCGAGGCGGGGATGCAGTATTTGTTGAAGAAATCGACCTTCTTCTTTACAAAACTGCCCAGTGCATAGACGAATACCGCCACCGCGGCAGTCTGGTAGATGTCGAGGGACAAGGTCATAAAATCACTCCTGTTTGTA
>JAFYMQ010000153.1 GCA_017556565.1 Clostridia bacterium
AAGAGGCTGTAGGATATTTTGAGGTTTTGTGTCTGAACAACGGACTGACCGAGGAAAACTTCCTGTTTTTGCACCCTGTAAGCAGTCTTACAACTATGAACGTCGGTATGCCCTTTGTGCTCAAAGACGAGAACCGAGAGAAAACACCCGAGCAGGCGGCAAAAGAACTGCTGCTTGGTATTCTTGAGGAATACTCAACCTATGCATACAATAGAACCTTTGTGGTCAAGAGCTATACCGACTGGTCGTTTAAGCTCTATGACGCAAACAGCGATATAGGCAGCGGTGAGGACGTGCACAGAGTAAAATCTCTGGGCGAAGATCAATGGCTCGTATTGACATATGAGCCTGATGCCGTGATAGAAGGCCCAAGAGAAGAAGGCGGCTCGGAAGTGTTGTGGCTGCTTGAATACACAAACGGTCAATGGCAGCTCTGGACAAGACGCATACCGTGAACATACTCGACGATTTGAACGTGGAGTATTCATTTGAGCATACTACCTTGTTGTTTTGATCTTAATATTCAATCATTAACCAACGGAGCGCTTTTGGCGCTCCGTTATTTTGCATCGGTGAGATTGTTTTGGTTTTGTACACAATTTGATAACATTATTCTTACATTTACTTAACTCAAATTAAGAAATCAGTGCTATAATCTATGTGATATTAAGCACGGGGGTGGCGGTTTGGCTTTTCAGTCGGTATTCAAGCGGTATGAGCTCAAATATCTCATATCACCTGACCAAAAACAAAAGATACTTTCTGCCATGGCGCCCTATATGGAGCTTGACAACTTTGGCAGATCGAGCATACGGAATATCTATTATGATACAGATACATATTTGCTTATCAGGCGGTCTGTTGACAAACCCGTCTACAAAGAAAAACTCCGCATCCGCAGCTACGGCAGAGCGGCAAGGGGAGGCAAGGTGTTCGTAGAACTCAAGAAGAAGTACCAGAGCATCGTCTACAAGCGGCGCATATCCATGCCGCAGGAAGATGCACTCGGTTGGTTGGCTAGAGTCAGCACGTGCCCGCAGTCTACCCAGATAACTGACGAGATAGACTATTTTGTATCTTTTTATCAAAGTTTGCATCCGGTTATGTTTATCTGTTACGAGAGGGAAGCGTTTTTCTCAAAAGACGGCTCGGATTTTCGCGTGACCTTTGACGATAACATCCTATGCAGGCAGGATGAGCTGACACTTGATTCGGATGCATACGGCACACCAATATTGCCCGACGGCAAGGTGCTGATGGAGATCAAATGTTCGGGTGGCATTCCGCTATGGATGACCGACATTTTGTCCCGTGAGCGGATATACAAAACATCCTTTTCAAAGTACGGCACAGCATACAAACAGATAATTTTCCCGCAGCTTTGCAACACACATGACAGTATTACGGAGGCAGCCAATTATGATTGACAAACTTTTCAGAGGATTATTTGACAGCGATCTTATCCAGGTTATAAGCGTATCCGACTTTTTGCTTTGTCTTGGTTTTTCACTTGTGCTGGGACTTGTTATGGCTTTTACGTATATGTACCGCACAAGATATACCAAGAGCTTTGTTGTCACACTTGCGCTGCTGCCCGCCGTGGTATGCGTGGTTATTATGCTGGTCAACGGCAACGTTGGCACAGGCGTTGCGGTTGCGGGTGCGTTCAGTCTGGTGAGATTCCGCTCTGTTCCCGGCACCGCCAAAGAAATATGCACCCTGTTCCTTGCTATGGGCGCAGGCTTGATAGCGGGTATGGGATATATCGGATTTGCGGTTTTGTTCACCTTGATTATGTGCGCGATGTTCCTGCTGTATAATATGTTGGATTTTGGGGCAAAAAAGAATGCACAGGCATACAAAACGGTTACCGTAACCATCCCGGAGGATCTGGATTACACGGGCGTGTTTGACGATATTTTTGAGTGCTATACCGTCAGCGCGACACTTGTACGTGTCAAGACCACCAATATGGGCAGTATGTTCAAACTGACCTATAACATTGTACTGCGAGACAGTGCAAAAGAAAAAGAAATGATCGACAAAATCCGCTGCCGCAACGGCAATCTTGAAATAAGCGTGTCCGGGCAGGAAACTACGGTGACCGAGCTTTAATTGGAGGAAGAAGTATGAAAAAATACCTATCCCTGCTGCTTGCATTTTCGATTGTGTGTGCGCTTTTCAGCGGATGCGCAAGCGATACTGCAAACAGCGGCAGCTCGGCAGGGGACAGCGCCTTTGACGCAGGCAGCGCTGCCAACGGACAAGGGCAGAGTAGCGATCAGTCCCAGACCGGTTTCGGCTCGGATAATGGCGGCTCTGCCGACAGCGGCAGTACATCCGGGGGCGAGTCTGCAACAACTGCACCTGTGCAGTCTGATGCGGATATGTTCACGGACAGAGACTTGCGCGACAGCTATGATACAGGCAAAGCCGTAACTGTGCAGCTGAATGGCACGACCGCGGCGGCAAGCTCTGACAGTGTAAAAATAAACGGCGGCACAGTAATGCTTACTGCCGAGGCAACCTATATCATATCGGGCACACTTGATGACGGTATGCTGGTGGTCAACGCACCCGAGACTGCCAAGCTGCAGATAGTTTTTGACGGCATAAGCATAACAAGCCCGACATCTGCCGCGCTTTATATTCTCGAGGCTGACAAGGTAGTGGTTACTCTTGCGGACGGCACACAAAACACCCTGCAAAACGGCGGCAAGTTTGAGGCTATAGACGATAATAACATCGACGGCGCGGTGTTCTCCAAACAGGATCTGACCTTTAACGGCGGAGGCAGCTTGACCGTCAGTTCACCTGCGGGACACGGCATAGTGTGCAAGGATGATCTTGTGATCACCGGCGGCAGCTATGCGGTCAACTCTGCATCTCACGGTCTTGATGCCAATGACAGTGTCAGAATAACAGGGGAGACAAACCTCACCATAGATGCGGGCAAAGACGGCATCCATTGCGAAAACTCGGACGATACAACACTGGGATTTGTATATGTTTCGGGCGGAAATGTCAATGTTGAGGCAGAAGGCGACGGCATTATGTCGGGCGCTTATATGCAGATCGAGGGCGGAGTTTTTGATATTGTTACCGGTGGCGGCAGCGTCAACGGCACCAAAGCCAACTCGGGCAATTACGGCGGCTTTATGGGTGGCGGCGGATTTATGGGTGGCGGCGGTTTTGGCGGAAGACCCGGCGGTATGCAGGGCGGCAGCCCATCCTCGTCGGCAACCGAAAGTTCGGTCAGTATGAAAGGTCTCAAAGCATCCGGCAATATCACAGTAAACGGCGGCACTATCAAAATTGACTCTGCCGATGACTCAATACACTCCAATGCTTCGGTCAATATTAACGGCGGAGATTTTGATATCCTGTCGGGTGACGACGGCGTCCACGCAGATGAAAATCTCATAGTAACTGACTGCACGGTGAATATAGGCAAAAGCTACGAAGGGCTCGAAGCTCACAAAATATACGTTCAGGGCGGCAAGATAGTCATCAACTCTACCGATGACGGACTCAACGCATCGGGCGGCACAGACGCAAGCGGAACAACAGGCGGCAGAGACGGTATGTTTGGCGGCGGCTGGGGAGGCGGTGGTGGCTTCGGTCACGGAGGCTACTCGGACGGTGTTATAGATATATCCGGCGGTGAGCTGACTGTGTATGCCTCGGGTGACGGAATGGATGCAAACGGCACCCTTACCATATCGGGTGGTTTTGTATATGTTGCCAACCCCACCGCATCCGACACGTCTGTTCTGGATTCGGATGTCAGCCCTGTAATATACGGCGGCACGTTCATCAGCACGGGCTCTACGACTATGATGGCGCAGAGTTTTGGCTCTGATTCCACTCAGGGTGTTATAGCCTGCACTACGGGCAATCAGTCGGCAGGCGGCTTGGTATCGGTCAAAGACTCGAATGGCAACACTCTTATAGCCTATGATATAGAGTATAAATGCGTCCTTGTTATCATAAGCAGCCCTGACCTTGTAAAGGGTGAGACCTATACACTGACTGTAGGATCTGCATCGGGCAGCATAACCGCAAACTGAGTATTATAGTAATAATAAACCCCCGACCGTGTTATGGTCGGGGGTTTGTGTTCGTGTTCGTTATTTCTGCTGGGCAAGCATGCTTGCGTAGAGCTTGTCGGAGAACTCTTTTGCAGTGTGGTGGCCCATCTTCTTGTTGCGGTTGTTCATAGCTGCGACCTCGATGATCATAGCCAGGTTTCTGCCTGGTTTGACGGGGATGCGCAGGGAGGGGATCTTGATGCCCAGAATATCGGTTGTTTCTTCGTCTATACCCAGACGGTCGTAGGGCTTCTTGTCGTCCCAGTGCTCAAGATTGATGACCAGGTCGACCTTTTCGGTAGGCTTGACAGCACCCATACCGAATATACGGCGAACGTCGATTATACCGATGCCGCGCAGCTCCATATAATAACGGATGACCTCGGGCGCAGTGCCAACCAGAGTTTTTGCAGAAACGCGTGTAATATCAACAACGT
>JAFYMQ010000154.1 GCA_017556565.1 Clostridia bacterium
GGCATCGATAATCACACCATTTACGTTCCTGAAGACACAAGAATTGTTATCAATCTGAACGGACACACCATCGACCGTGGTCTTGGTGACAACAACGAGTATGACGGTGAGGTTATCTATGTTGACGAAAATGCCAGACTGATTATCAACGGCGGCAAGAGCGGTGACCCCGTTGTAAAGGCGGGCACTAATCCCGGCGACGTTAAGATGGGTACGATTACCGGCGGTAACAGCGACAACGGTGCAGGCGGTATCCATGTTATGGACGGCGCATTTCTTGCGCTGAACAACGTACACATCGATGGTAATGCCACAGACGATGATTGTGGTGCTGGCATCGCACTTTACGATGGTGCAAGTCTCGTCATGAGCGGCGGTAGCATCAGCAACAACCGTCTTATTGGTACTACCCAAGGTGATACTGCCACAGGCGGCGCACTTTATCTCAATGACAGTGAAGCTACACTCTCTTACGTAGAAATTAAGAACAACTTGGCATTTAAGGACTATGGTGAAGGTCTTGCAGTTTATGCCGATGACAGCACAGTATATTTGAACGATTGTATCATCGACGGAAACGGAATTGAAACCGGCGCCGACAGAAACCACGCCGGATTGTCTATTGTTCACGCATATGATTCTACCGTGGTAGTTACAAGAACCAAGTTCACGAATAACGGTGCCTATGTTGACAACAGTAAATATTACGGGCATAATGGTGCGGTAATTAGAGGCGAAGCTACTTCGGATATAACTTTAACAGAGTGCACCTTTACGAACAACTCTACCAATCATGTACTTGACATGAATGAAGCTTCGTCTAAATCTGCTTTGACGGCTACCGAGTGTGATATTGTGGATAACAGTTCCGCGGTGTTGGAAGGCTACGGCATATTTACTTTTGAAAGTTGTAATTTTGGCGGCAATAAATGTCCCCAAAGCAAAAGAGAAACTTTCTACCCTTCTGGTGCCGCTGATATTACTTTCAGTAATTGTTTGATGGGTGATTCGACATACCACAATTTGGATACTATGGAGTTCATCAATTCTCAAAACGCTCCCAACGCCAGCGCTCGTCGTTATGGCTCCATCTTTGGCGAAGGCTCGCTGTCCATGATAGTTGCAATCCTTGCTCTTATTGTCTCGGCTGCTTCTGTCTGCCTTACCGTAGTTTACAACAAGAAAAAGACCGCCCCCGCAGCAGCCCACGACTCCGCATCCTCTGACGAATAATATCTAAAACGGCGACCTGCATTATCGCAGGTCGCCGTTATTTTTTTTATTATTTTCTTATTTTTCTTTGTGGCCGGCGTTTTTGAGCAGTGCGCCCACACCCATTATAGCTGCAAAAATTATCAGATAAAACAGCACGGGGAAGGAGAACGAGCCGTTTTTGCGTGCTTCCAGAAAGGGTGTGATGCCGTGTGCGTAAATTGCGGCAAACACCATAAACGCGCAGGCGATCATGGTCGCACCGGGCAGGACAAACCGCTTGAATACGCCCATTTCCTTTTCGTTTTTCATCCATGCGATCAGCATGGGGATGTACATTGCGTAGATGGAGACGATAGGCAGCTCGGAGGAGTCAAAGTTGAACAGTCCGAACCAGCCGCCGCTCAGGTTGGCACCGTAAAAATACAGCAGCCACGCACCGCAGATGAACAGACCCCATACAGAGGAGTTGGAGGTCATGTTGGTGACCGGGTCAACCTGAGAGAACAGCTGAGGGGCGGGGCCTTCGTCACGGACGGCAATAGCGTACATTCCGCGGGTGACGCCCAGAGTCAGACCGTTGAGTGTGCCCAGGCAGGATACGACCACGCAGATGCTGAGCAGCACACCGCCCACAGGGCCCAGAATATTGGAGAATGCCACGGTAGTGCCCTGACTCATCAGCACGTCGTTGGTAGCGCCGCCCGCAACACCCACAAAGTACAGTATATATCCTGCCACAACTATCAGCGAGCCGATGATCAGCGCCAGAGGCAGGTTGCGCTTGGGGTTTTTCAGCTCGGCATTGATGGAGGTGGCAACTATCCAGCCCTCATAGGCAAACACGGTGGACACGATAGCGGCAAACAGACCGCTGCTTGCGCTGCCGCCCACAGCCTGAGTGACCACGGTGGTAAAGTTGTGGGTGAGAGTGCCGTTCATAAGACCGACCGTTGTGCCCACAACAGCCATCAGCACGATGGGCACAAGCTTGATGATTGTTGCGCTGACCTGTATTTTGCCCGCCAGCTTGGGGGACAGGGCGTTGATGGTGTATGCGGTTATCAGGAAGAATCCCGACAGCGCCATGACCTCGCTGCCTGCCATTTCCCAGCCCATAAGCGCGCCGAAGTATCGCGCCGACACCCATGCCAGCACCGATGTCATGCCGGGGTAATAAATATTGACGATAAACCATGCCATGTAGTAGGCGTAATTGCTTCCGCAGGTGGCTTCGGCATAGTCGACCACGCCCGAGACCTTTTCGTACTTGGTGCCCATCACGGCAAACTGCAGGGTACACACGATCATCAAAAGACCGGTGATCACCCACGATGCGATGCCCAGCGGCATATTTCCGCCGGTGGCGATGAGCACGTTCTGCGCCTTGAAGAACACGCCCGAGCCTATGACCGTGCCCACCACCATGCAGATAGCGGTCACAAGTCCGTATTTTTCTGTCAGTTTTTCCATATATAAATCCTCCGTTTGATTCAAAAACAATACATACCTATAAATAATATATTATATCAGCCAAAATGTAAACAAAAAAATCCCGACAGAAGATTTTTCTGTCGGGATAACTCTTATGTATGGCTTTGCACTGCTTACTGTGCGGAATCCAGAGCGGAATAATATTTGTTGGCGTATCCGGTCAGGGCATTGCGATAATCCTCGTGGTCGGCTTTTTTGATAGTGCGCAGATAATCGTGGCTCTGCAGATGTGTGTCGCTTGCCTCGATAACCGCTACGGCGAGGTTGGAGCAATGGTCGGCAACTCGCTCAAAGTTGTTTATGCAGTCGTTGTAGACAAATCCCAGCTCCAAAGTACACAAGCCTGCCTGAACGCGCTGGACGTGTCTGTTCTTGAGCTCCTTGGTCAGCGCATCCACCACCTGCTCAAGAGGCTCGACACGTTTTGCGGTGTCGGAGGAGTTGCTGAGAAGTGCGCTGCCCGTCAGATCGAGGATCTCGTGGATAGCGTCGGTGCATATTTTCAGCTCGCTGACTGCACTCTGCGAAAAACTCAGCTTTTTGTCAAAAAGCTCCTTTGCAAGCTCGGCAATATTGACCGCGTGGTCGGATATTCGCTCGATATTGCCCAGACATACAAGATACTTGGCAGACGCCTGATTTTCTTTTTCGGACAGAGAGGCGGCATTGAGCTGAACCAGATACGCACCCGTCTCGTCCTCAAACCTGTCGACCAGCTCCTCATTTTCCATAATGGCATCAAACTGTCCGGGCTCGTAGTTGTACAGCAGATCGATGGATGCCACAAGGTTCTTGAATGCGGTCAGCGACATCTGATCTATGGTCTTGCGAACCTGCTCGAGAGCAAGAGAGGGATAGTCGAGAAAACGCGCATCCAGCAGAGTGCTTTCGGATTTGCTCTTTTTGCCTTTTTTGTCCGTGATGGTGGTCATCGCGATCTTTTCCAGCACCTTGGAGAAGGGCGCGAGCAGCACGGTTGCCGACACCTTGAATATGGTGTTGACTATAGCGATGCCAAAGCTTGTGGCGGTTGCCGACATAATATCAAAACCTATGATCGCGTGCAGTATATAGAAGGGCACCATCAGAAGCACCGCGCCGGTCAGGTTGAAGTACAAATACACGAATGCCGCGCGTCTGCCGTTGACGTTTGCGCCCATTGCCGATATAAGAACGGGCACGCAGGCGCCGATACACATACCGATGACCATGGGGATGGCGACCTCATAGCCGATAATTCCCGTAATGGACAGGGCCTGCAGTATACCGATGGATGCCGAGCAGCTCTGGATGATAGCGGTGACAACAATACCTACCAGCAGGGAGATAAGAGGATTGGACACCGCCGAAATAAAGTCAATGAAAAATGGGCTGGTCTTAAGAGGTGCCATAGCGCCGCTCATAGCCTGCATACCGCTCATCAGCACAGAAAAAGCCAGCATTATCATACCGATGTTTTTCTGTTTGGATTTCTTGCAGAAGAAATAGAGGATAATACCGATAAAAGATATAAGAGCGAACATGGTAGCCGAGGAAAAACCGCCGCTGCCCTCAACGCCTGCAAGCACCAGTATCCAGCCGGTAGCGGTAGTACCGATGTTTGCGCCCATGATTATGCCTATGGCATTGGCAAGCTGCATTATCCCAGAGTTGACAAAACCGACCACCATAACAGTAGTCGCAGAGGACGACTGAATAACTGCGGTGACCAGTGTGCCCAGCAGCACTCCCTTGAAAGTCGTGGAAGTCAGCTTGCCCAGCACGGTCTCAAGCTTGCTGCCTGCAACACGTTTGAGCCCCTCACCCAGAAGTGACATACCAAAAAGAAAGAATCCAAGTCCGCCTAAAAGAGCTATGGCATTCGCGATGGTCATATTATCGCCAACCTTTCCGCTTGTTTTCTGTATAACGGGTACAGCTCACATACATACCCATAATATAATAACACATATTTCGGCAAATGTCTCCACAAAAATACAAAAAATAATGTCCATGATGCCGCTACAAAGCCGTAATAATCACCAAAACACAGCATAAACATCAAAGGTGCACCGACAGTATACACAAATCCGCACAAACAACGCAAAAAAGTGTTTACAAATCGGGAAAACTCTGCTACAATCATACGGAAAAAGCCGCAAACACCGCTATTTTGGCACTTTTTGGAAATATTTGGTAATATGTTTCCCACTATAGCACAAGTGTGCAAAAGTTGTGCAAAATACCAAGACAGTCAGTTTGCGACAACAGACAGATAGGAGATTTTAAAGTGAAAAAACTACTCAACACCTATACCGCAGCACCGCTTATTCTGCGCATAGCAGTCGGTCTTGTTATCGGTATCGTTCTCGGCCTGTGGGTTCCTCAGGCATCCTTCGTCACCGTCTTCGGTGATATTTTCGTCGGTGCGCTCAAAGCCATCGCACCCATTCTGGTATTCATCCTCGTCATATCCTCGCTGGCAAGCGCAGGCAAGGGTCTGGGCAGCAGATTCAAGACTGTTATCGTGCTGTATATGCTGAGCACCTTCCTGGCAGCGGTGGCAGCTGTTGCAGCAAGCTTCCTGTTCCCCGTCACCATTCCTCTTGCAGGTCTTGATGCGGCACAGCAGACAGCGCCCACCGGCCTGGCAGAGATATTCAAGACCCTGCTCACCAACATGGTGCAGAACCCCGTCTCCGCAATCGTCAACACCAATTATATGGGTATACTCACATGGGCTATCTTCCTGGGTCTGGCTCTGCGCATGGTCGCAGGCGACAGGACCAAAGAGGTTCTCAATGACCTGTCCGGCGCAGTCTCCAAGGTCGTCGGCTGGATCATTCAGCTGGCTCCCTTCGGCATCATGGGTCTGGTAGCAAGCTCGGTCAACGAGTACGGCGCTGCCATATTCATTGACTACGGCAAGCTGCTGCTTGTTCTGGTCGGCTGTATGCTGGTGGTGGCATTTGTTGTCGATCCCATCGTTGTTGCCATCATACTCAGAAAGAACCCCTATCCTCTGGTGCTCAAGTGCTTCAAGGAGTCGGGCATTACCGCATTCTTCACCCGCAGCTCGGCTGCAAACATCCCCGTCAACATGAAGCTGTGCGAGCGTCTGGGTCTGGACAAGGAATACTACTCGGTCGCTATCCCTCTGGGCGCAACCATCAACATGGACGGCGCAGCCATCACTATTACCGTAATGAGTCTGGCTGCCGCATTCACCATGGGTATTCAGGTCAACCCCGTTATTGCTCTGCTGCTTAGCCTTGTTGCAACTTTGGGCGCTTGCGGCGCATCCGGTGTTGCCGGCGGCTCTCTGCTGCTCATCCCCATGGCATGTTCTCTGCTCAACGTGCCTCAGGACATCGCTATGCAGGTTGTTGCGGTCGGATTCATCATCGGCGTTGTTCAGGATTCGCTGGAGACCGCCATCAACTCCTCGGGTGACGTTATTTTCTGCGCCACCGCCGAGTTCAAAGAGTGGAAAAAGCAGGGCAAGCCTGTAGATTTCAAACTCTCCGACAAATAATATATCAGTATATATCAAGAACGCCTCGGCACTCACTGGGCGTATTCTTGGGTTTTACAGATCCAAACAGAAAGGTGCAAGAAAATGAAAGACATCGTAGAAATTCGCTGGCACGGCCGTGGCGGTCAGGGCGCAAAGACCGCGTCACTGCTGCTGGCTGATGCCGCATTTAACACGGGTAAATATGTGCAGGGCTTCCCCGAGTACGGCCCCGAGCGTATGGGCGCACCCATCACCGCATACAACCGTATCAGCAGTGAGCGCAGCACCGTCCACTCCAATATCTATTACCCCGACTTTGTCGTGGTTGTTGACGAGACCCTGCTGTCTGCCGTAGACGTTACCGCAGGTCTCAAGCCCGAGGGCGCCATCGTTATCAACTCCGGCAAGACCCCTGATCAGCTCCGCCACCTGCTCAAAGGCTACACCGGCCGCGTCTGCACCATCGACGCAGGCAGAATATCCGAGGAAGAGCTGGGCAAAAACTTCCCCAAC
>JAFYMQ010000155.1 GCA_017556565.1 Clostridia bacterium
AGGGACTCGAACCCCTGACCTACTGGTTCGTAGCCAGTCACTCTATCCAGCTGAGCTACAAGCGCAGGTATTAACTTTTGACTGCTCAAGTATAATACCACAATCAAAAACAAAATGCAAGGGTTTTTTTAGATTTTTGCAATAAATATTTCTTGTTTTTGATCTGTATCTTCTTTTATCTCGATTTTTGCATCGGGATACAGGCTGTGCAGCTTTATTATATTGGCATTTTTCTGTCCGCGCATATCGGAGAGTCTTCCACGCGGCACGGTTATCAACACATTATCAAAGGGTTTCATACCGTCCAATATCTGCACGGCTTTTTTGTACAGACGGACAGAGCGCACCAGCTGACCCATAGCCGGGTGGTATGCGCCTGCAACGGCTGCGCCCGAGGACAGTTCCTCGGTGGGGTTGAGGCCGATGCGGATGACCGGGATATTTGCCTCTATAAACACTTCCCATATATCGGCGCATCTCTCGGCTGCGCTATCGGGAGTCAGCGGGGTATACTCTCCCCTCTCGTACATATCGCAGAGTGCGGTGTCTTTTATGACGCAGACCGGGTATATTCTGACCCCATCCGGCTCAAGCTCTGCTATCTCCCGTGCGGTCTGCATATCGGCGCCGATATCTGCACCGGGCAGGCCGGGCATTATCTGCAGCACAAGCTCAAAACCCGCCTGCTTTATCATTCTGCTCGCCCGTTTCACATCCTCTGCGGTGTGGCCGCGTCGGGCAAGCAGCAACACGTTATCATCCATGGACTGAGCGCCAAGCTCGACGGTTTTTACCCCAAAGCTTCTAAGTCTTGCAAGGGTCTGCTCATCTATTCCGTCGGGACGGGTGGAGATGCGCAGCGAGTCGGCTTTACCTGAGCGCACATACTCAAAAGCTGCCGAAAGATACTCTTCCTGCAGCTTTGTGTCTATACAGGTAAAACTACCGCCATAAAAAGAGATCTGGGGCATAACGGCATATCTGAGCCCGTCCTCAATGATCTCACGCACATCCTGCGCATCGGGCACTTTCGGTGCTGCTATACGCCGCTGATTGCAGAATATGCAATCGTTGGGGCAGCCCAGATGGGGTATGAATACAGGGATTACCGAGCTTTTCATTGTCCCATCAGCTCAAGCGCAAGCTTGGCGGCTGCCTGCTCGGCGGCTTTTTTGCTCTTGCCCTCACCGCAGGCGAGGACGTTGCTGTTGATAAGAACCTCGACGGCAAAACGCTTGTCGTGATCGGGGCCGCTCTCCGACTTGAGGCGGTAGGACAGCACCTCTTCGTGGTTCTTCTGCACGATCTCCTGCAGCGCTGTTTTGTAGTCCTCGGTCATGCGGGTCTTGACCACTTCTTCTGCCTTGTCGCGGATAAAGCCGATAATAAGCCTTTCTGCCTCGTCAAATCCGCCGTCAAGATAGACTGCCGCGATAAGTGCCTCCATGGCATCAGAAACTACAGAGGGACGGTATTCTCCCCCTGTTGCTTTTTCGCCTTTGCCCAAAAGCAGCTCCTCGCCCAGTCCGATAGTCTGGGCATACTCATAGAGCGAGCCCTCGCAGACTATGGCTGCGCGCAGCTTGGTAAGCTCACCCTCGGGCAGGTTTTTGTATTGGCTGCATATATACTTGGTGCAGATAAGACCCAGCACACTGTCGCCCAAAAACTCCAGACGCTCGTTGTCCTTGATGCCCGCATCGCGGTGCTCGTTGGCATAGGAGCGATGGGTCAGCGCTGTTTTGAGCAGGCTCGTATCGCGGAATGTATAATCAAGCTTCATAAACTCACTTCCGAAAAACAGGGGAAGGGCGTGCCCTTCCCCATCTGTTGATCACTGTCTGTCTTTTACGTATTCGGCAACGTCGCCGACAGTCTTGATGCCCTCGAGAGCGCTCTCCTCTGTCTCGCCCAGACCGAACTCCTCTTCGACTGCCATGATGAACTCAACGATGTCGATGGAGTCTGCATCCAGATCTTCGATAAAGCTGGTCTCTGCGGTAATGCTGCCAATGTCAACACCAAACTGCTGTGCAATAAGCTCTTTAAGTTTTTCAAGGACCATAATTTTTCCTCCTAAAGTATCAGTAGTTTTCACGGTATCATATGCGGATTATAACAGAGGTTTGCTCTGTTGTAAACTGTTTTTATTCTTTTTTAACAGTCATGTGCTCGATATTTTCGCAAACAGCCTGAATAAAGCCGCCGTCTACGAATGCAATAGCCTGTTTGATGGCCGAACAATAGCTCTCTTCGTTGCTGGAGCCGTGGGCTTTGATAACAGGCTTGGAGATGCCCAAAAAGGGTGCGCCGCCCACTTTGTTGTAGTCCATTTTATCCTTGAGTGCGTACAGACCGGGCTTGATGAGCAGGGCTGCGATCTTGGAGATGATGTTCTTATACAGCACGTGCTTGACCTCGCGCATAACAAACATAGCCGTACCCTCAACGCTCTTGAGGGCGATATTGCCCGAAAATCCGTCGCAGACCAGAACGTCAGCCTCGCCGCTGAGGATGTCTCTGCCCTCCATATTGCCGACAAAGTTTATTCTGCCCTCATCGGATGCCTGACGCAGCAGCTCGAACGCCTCTTTGCGCAGAGGATCGCCCTTGCCGTCCTCGGTGCCGTTGTTGAGCAGAGCAACTCTGGGGCATTCGATACCCTCGACTTTGTTCATATAGAAGCTGCCCAAAAATCCGAACTGCAGCAGATACTCGGGTGTGCACTCGGCATTGGCGCCGCAATCAAGGAGCATAACGCCGTTTTTGCCGCGGGTGGGCAGAACAGTACCCAGAGCGCCGCGCTGGATGCCCTTGATACGCTTGACTATAAAGGTCGCGCCGGTAAGCAGCGCACCTGTGCTGCCTGCCGATACCACGGCATCGGCCTCTCCGTCAGCCACCAGCTTGAGTGCAACCGACATACTGCTGTCTTTTTTTGCACGGACGGCGCTCGTTGCCTTTTCATCGTTGGATATGACCTCGGTGGTATGTACTACGGTGACGCGGCTGCGGTCTTTTCCCTCAAGCAGAGGCTCTATCTGTGCGCTGTCACCTACCAGGACCACGTCGCAGCCAAACTTCTCGCTGGCTGCCAGCGCGCCCAGTACGGGGGCTTTGGGGGCAAGGTCGCCGCCCATTACGTCTATGGCAATTTTCATTTTATATCCTCCTTGAGCTGAGGCATGATACCGTCAAGAGCGGCAAGCGCTCTTTCGGATACCGCAAGGTATCTGTCACGCTTGACTTTTACCCTGTATTCCAGAGACGGGATTATACCAAAGTTTATATTCATAGGCTGGAACGCAACCTCAGAGCCGCAGCTGATATAGGTGCTCAGCGCACCGATAGCGGTCAGCTGGGGGAACTCAACGGGCTCTTTGCCAAGTACAGCACGTGCCATATTGATACCGCAACACAGACCCGATGCGGTGGACTCTATATAGCCCTCAACACCGGTCATCTGACCTGCAAACATAAGCTGCTCTCTGCCGAT
>JAFYMQ010000156.1 GCA_017556565.1 Clostridia bacterium
GGCCTCGGCTGGGTAGACCTTGACTGCACTTTGTGCAACCGCGGCAAGTGCCGACATTGCGGCGGCGACGGCAAAAAATAAATAAGCAAAAATAAACCCGATGTGATAATTTACATCGGATTTTGTGCATTTTTTACTTTATCTTGCTGAGGGAGCGCTCGACTTCTTCTATCAGCCAGTAGGTCTTGTCCAGCGCCTGCTCGGTGCAGCGGTTTATCAGCAGGGCGGCATCGGCGTCGCTGTATTCGGTCTGGCTGCTTTCCACTATCTCCACCTGATCAAACAGTCTGTCGCAGAAGCTTTGCGCGCCCAGCTCGATTATATCGGTCAGGTTGTTTTTGACAAACTGTGCGGCAATGGACTCGGTGGCAGAGGGGGTGTAGCCGTCTACGGTCAGCGCGGCATAGATGCCCGCGGCGGCGGTGTATTCGGGCAGAATGTATACGGTGTTGCCCGACACCAGCAGGGTATAGTCGGTTGCCAGTCCGGAGGGGAAGTGGAGCTTGTCCATCAGGTATATCGCCCAGTTGAAGGCTCTGCCCTCGGGCGCATTGAGCATGATAACGGTGGGGTGCATGTATGCGGCGGCGTTGATAGCTTCGGCAACGTATGTCGGCGAGCGCATCTCAACGTTCACCATAGGTGTCCAGCTGTAGGTCTCAAGCTCGGCGCGGGCGGTGGGAGCGCTCATATCAAGCTGCAAAAACTCGCGGACATCGGCGCTTGTCAGCGCTCTCTGGGCAAGCAGCTTGTAGGTCAGGGTGGTTTTTTCGCCTTTGAGGGTGCAATCCAGCGCGGCACGGCTGACTATCGCCATGTCAGCTCTCAAAAACTCGCCGGTGTTTACGCCGTCGGGCAATATGCCCACAGAATATGCCAGCGCGTAGGGGTCATCCCACGCAAAGTCGCCGCCCTCGCCGCTTTGGTAGCCCAGAGCGCGGAGCGTCAGGGTCAGGTACTGAGCGGCGGTGACCGTGTCGTATGAGCCGAACATATCTGCGCTGATACCCTGGGTGATGCCGTAGTAATATGCATAGCCGACATAGGGGGATGCCCATCGGGGCACGTCCGCAAAGGGATGGTCAAGATCGCTTATCAGCGCTTCCTCCTCTTTGCCCAGCAGACGGATGAGCATGGTCAGCGCCTCGATGCGGTTGGGTGCACGCAGCAGGTCAAAGCCGCTGCCCGTACCCTGCATAAGACCCAGCTGACCCAGCTGATTGGAGCTGAGGCCCGCGCTTGCGTAATCGTGGTAAGGCTCGCCCAGCAGACCGCAGGAGGTGAGCGTGTTATAAAAAACGTTAAAATTATACATATTGTCGGTGACCGTCAGCTTGCGTGTGTCGGCATTGTAGGCAAACACGGCAGGGAAGCTGAAGTTGTTTTTGTCCAGATATTCTTCCCAGCCCTCAAAAGCGGTCTTGGTATTAAAATAGCCGTACTCGGGAGTATATTTGTTATATTGGTCGATGCCGTAGATAAGCACGTGGTTACTCTCTGCCCATTGCTTGATCTGGGGCAGAAGCCGGCGGCTGGCTTCGTCGTATCGGCTGTAAAACACCAGAATATAGCTCTCGGAGGTGCGGTCTTTTGCCTGAGACAGCATGGCGCTGGCACTGTCAAAGCCGCGATCCTTAAAATACTGACTGTCCATACACAAAGCGCCCGAGTCTCCCTCAAAGGAGGCATAACCGCGCTGAGGCAGCAAAATCAGGCATACCAGCATGGCAAACAACATTATTATATATCTGCGGCGCACGGCAAGACCTCCTTTCTCCGTTAAATGTGTATACTTTGACACTTAACAATAATTATATCACATTGCAACCGATAAATCAAACATAAATAGGTCTCAAAAACCGAGTTTTGCCATAGCTTATATCTACGGACACGCCAAGCTAAAGGGAAAAAACGGGCAAAGTATTGGCCAAAATAAACAAAAACATCTTTACTTTTTTATGTTAGTGTGCTAAACTCCATTATAATGGGGTAGGATTTTTAGTTTGTGATATATTTTGATATAATATATCACTTTTTGTGAAAAAACATACCGAGATATTTCATAAATATGCAACACATGCCCAAAAAATCCCCCAAAAACGCCAAAACCCCCGAAAAAACGGGGTCTTAATATTATAATTGTTTCAAGGAGTGATATACCGTGAAATTGAACATTACGGAGACTATGCTGCGTGACGCACAGCAGTCGTTGATTGCCACCAGAATGTCCTTCGAGCAGTTCAACGATGCTCTCGAGTTGCTGGACAAAGCCGGCTATTACTCGCTGGAGTGCTGGGGCGGCGCAACCTTTGACAGCTGCCTGCGTTTTCTGGATGAAGATCCCTGGGAGAGACTTCGCAAGATCCGCGCAACAGTCAAGAACACCAAGCTTCAGATGCTGCTCCGCGGTCAGAACCTGCTGGGCTACAAGCATTATCCCGATGACGTTGTCCGCGCTTTTGTCCGCAAGAGCGTAGAGAACGGCATCGATATCGTCCGCGTATTCGACGCACTCAACGACCTGCGCAACATCGAGGTCGCAGTTGACGAGGCCAAGAAGGCCGGCGCTCACGTTTCCGGCGCTCTGTGCTATACCACCAGCCCCATCCACACTCTGGATATGTTCGTCGAGCTGGGCAAGCAGCTTGAAAAGATGGGCTGCGACTCCATCTGCATCAAGGATATGGCAGGCATCATGTCCCCCAAGGCTGCTTTCGATCTGGTATCGGCACTCAAGAAGAACGTTTCTCTGCCTGTTGTTGTCCACACCCACAGCACCACAGGTCTGGCAGCCATGGCTCTGCTCAAGGCTGCTGAGGCAGGCGCAGACGTTATCGACTGTGCTGTTTCCTGCTTCTCCGGCGGCACAAGCCAGCCTCCCACAGAGAGCATGATCTACACCCTTGAGGAAATGGGCTTTGAGACCGGCGTTGACGCAAACGTTGTCAAGCAGATCAACGACTACTTCAAGCCCATTCAGGCAGAAGCCATCAAGAGCGGTCTGCTCAACCCCATCGTTATGAGTACCGATACCGACGCGCTGACCTATCAGGTTCCCGGCGGTATGCTGTCCAATCTGGTTTCCCAGCTGACCATGCAGAATGCTCTCGACCGTCTGCCCGAGGTTCTCAGTGAGGTACCCCGCGTCCGCGAAGATCTGGGATATCCTCCCCTTGTTACCCCCACCAGCCAGATGGTCGGCGTTCAGGCTGCACAGAACGTGCTGCTTGGCGAGCGCTACAAGAACGTCTCCAAGGAGATCAAGGCTTATCTGCGCGGCGAGTACGGCACAGCCCCCGGCAAGATAGACGAGGCTCTGCTGACAAAGGTGATGGGCGACGAAAAACCCATTACCTGCCGCTTTGCCGACCTGCTTGAGCCCGGCATGGAAAAGGCAAAAGAGGAGATCGGCGACAAGGCAAAGTGCATCGAGGATGTACTGAGCTACGTTGCATTCCCCCAGGTTGCCGAAAAGTTCTTTGACAAGCGCGAAGAAAAGGCTCGCAACACCGTAAAATACACCATTCAGGCAATAGACTAAAAGGAGGGGACACAAATGACTGATTTGTTGCTTTCCGCTCCCGTTGTGGACAGTGTGCTTGCAGGAGCTGACGGCCCCATCGTGACCATCGGCGCATCGGCACCCTCTGGTGTATCCTCTGCCGCAAACATGGGCATCGGCGGTGCAGCAGTTACCGCGCTGCTTGGCTACTCGGTCGTATTCTTCGGTCTGGTGCTGCTCATGGGCGTTATTGCCCTGTTCGGCAAGCTGATGGCAGGCAAAAAGGCCTCCGCTCCCGCCGCCGCACCTGCTCCTGCCGCACCCGCCGCCGCTCCCGTTGCCGAAAAGAAGCCCGATATAGGCGTTCGTGACGGTGTCAGAGTGTGCGACCTCAACGGCGTAGACGACAAGACCGCCGCAATGATCATGGCTATCGTTGCTGACAAAACCGGTATTCCGCTTAATGAACTTCGGTTCATATCCATTAAAGAACTGTGAGGTAAACTGCTATGAAATACAAAGTAACTCTCAACGGTAAATGCTACGAAGTAGTAGTCGAAAAGGGCGAGGCAGTCTGCGAAGCCGTCTATGACGCACCCGCAGCCGCCGCCGCACCCGCCGCAGCTCCCGCAGCTGCACCTGCAGCAGCAGCTCCTGCCGCCGCACCCGCTGCCCCTGCAGGCGAAGCCGTTACCGCTCCCATGCCCGGCACAGTGCTCAACGTCAAGGTGCAGCAGGGTCAGAGCGTCAAGAAGGGCGACGTGCTGGTCATCCTCGAGGCCATGAAGATGGAAAACGAGATCTCCGCACCCCGCGACGGCGTAGTCTCTCAGATCGTTGCATCCAAGGGCGCAGCAGTAGACACAGGCGCTGCTCTTGTAGTCCTGGCATAAGGGGGCGCAGACTATGGATGTTCTTGCTACCCTGCAAAAGCTTGCTCTTGAGTCGGGCATAGCTGCATTTTTTGCAGAGGGCGGCTGGAAGTTTCTGGTAATGATAGTTATCAGCTTCGTGCTGCTCTATCTGGGCATCGGCAAAAAGTTCGAGCCCCTGCTGATGGTCGGTATCGCATTCGGCTGTCTGCTGAGTAATCTGCCCGGCGGCAATATGTTCCATCAGGAGATGTGGGACGCTTATATCGCGGGCACAGCCTACGTAGTCCCCGCAACCGGTGAGATCATTGAGCATATCGCCTTTACCGATATTATTCACTACGGCGGTCTGCTGGATATCTTCTACATCGGTGTCAAAGCCGGTATCTACCCCTCCATCATCTTCCTGGGCGTCGGTGCTATGACCGACTTTGGTCCCATGCTTGCCCGCCCCTCCAGCATGCTGATGGGCGCTGCAGCACAGATGGGTGTTTTCGTTGCATTCTTCGGCGCTGTTCTGCTGGGCTTTGCAGGCAACGTTGCCGCAGCTATCGGTATCATCGGCGGCGCTGACGGCCCCACCGCTATTTATCTGACCACCAAGCTTGCTCCCGCATATCTGGGCCCCATAGCTATCGCCGCATACTCCTACATGGCGCTTATCCCCCTCATCCAGCCTCCTATAATGAAGCTGCTGACCACCGAGAAAGAGCGCCGCGTCAAGATGGAGCAGGCCCGTCCCGTATCCAAGAAGGAGAAGATCATATTCCCCATTCTGGTCGCTACCGTCTGCATCCTGCTGCTGCCCTCCACCGCTCCTCTGTTCGGCTGCCTGATGCTGGGTAACCTGTTCCGTGAATGCGGCGTTACCGACCGTCTGAGTGACACCGCACAGAATGCGCTGATGAATATCGTCACCATTATGCTGGGTCTGGCTGTCGGTGCTACCATGGGCGCTGAGCGCTTTTTGTCCTTTGAGACCATCAAGATCATCGTTCTCGGTCTGACCGCGTTTGCTCTGTCCACCGTGGGCGGTCTGCTGATGGGCAAGCTGATGTATAAGCTGTCCGGCGGCAAGATCAACCCCCTCATCGGCTCTGCAGGCGTATCTGCCGTACCTATGGCAGCTCGCGTTTCCCAGATCGAAGGTCAGAAAGCCAACCCCTCCAACTACCTGCTCATGCACGCAATGGCACCCAACGTGGCAGGCGTTATCGGTTCGGCTATCGCTGCAGGCTTCCTGCTGGCAGTTTTCGGATAAGGACTGTTTGGTTAACAATTGTTTAATTGTAGCTAAGATGGCTTGATACAATCATAAATATCATATATAATAAGACGGTAGAGTACTATCGTCTTATTATTTTTTGATGTGCTCTGCCAAACAGTCGGTTTTGCGGGGATCCCGCTGCGCGCTTTTTCGTCCGCGTCATCTTGAGCGGAGGGCTATGCCCGCAGTCGAACTGCGCAGCAGCACCGAGCACAGCGAGGTGAGATCTCGGACGAAAAAGTTCGACTCGCCCTGCTCGCTCAGGATGACACGCAAGCGTGTCGCAAAACCCGGCTTTCGACAATTATCGTCTTATTATTTTTTTGATATAACGGAGGGAATTATGATCGACAGACCCTTGCTCAAAACAAACGCCAAGCTGCTGATGCGCAAAGCAGGCTTCAAAATCTTCTGGTACACCCTGTTCTTTATAATCGCGTCCACTGCCGCCGACTATGTGATTCAGATCAGGCTGCCCAAGCTGTACACCTACATCAACGCAGGCGACCCCGATGGGCTTATAGACTATATCACTACCACCGGCGGCTCGCTTAGACTGCTGCTTGTGGTGGCAGCCATAATGCTGGTTTACAATCTTTTTGTCGCCATTATCGGTGTGGGCTACAAGCGTACCTGCCTGATGGTCGCTCGCGACGAAAAGGTGGCTTTCCGCGATATGTTCGAGACCTTTGGCTACTGGGTCAAGATCATCGGCCTGCGTATTGCGGTGGCATTTGTGACCGGTATTGCAACACTGTGCTTCATCATCCCCGGCATTATCCTCAGCTTTGCCTATGCTCAGGCTGAGTTTGTGCTCATCGACAACCCCGATATCGGTATCATCGAGGCTATGCGCCGCAGCCGCAAGCTGATGAAGGGATACAAGTTCGAGTTTTTTGTATTCCGGCTCAGTTACATCCTCTGGGATCTGCTGTCCGCGCTGTTTGCCATCACCTACGTCTACGTGCTGCCCTATGTCACCGTGGGTGAGGCTCTCTTCTATGAGCATCTGTGCGGCTACAGAAACTTCTCCGAGCGCAAAAACCAGCCCGTTCAGGATACAGCCGAAGACACCACCGACAAAGAATGAAAAAGAAAAAGACCCTGATAATCATAGCCGCTGCCTGCGCGCTGGTGCTGGCGGCGGGGCTTGTGTGGATATACTACGAGCTGTTCCCCTCTGCGCCCGTGCTTGTGGACAACTACACTCCCAAGACCAATATAATATGTATAGATGCAGGCCACGGCGGTGACGATCCCGGCGCGGTCAACGGCGAGCGGCAGGAAAAGGACGACAATCTGAACCTTGCGCTGCTTGTGGCTGACTGTCTGGAGGCAAAGGGCTATACAGTCCTGCTTACCCGCTCGGACGATACCTACCTGACCTTGGGCGACCGCTGCGAGATCGCCAACGATAAGAACGCGGCGTATTTTGTCTCCCTGCACCGCAACTCGGCGGCAGAGACTGCTAAGGGTGTGGAAATATGGATCAGCAGCAAAAAAACCACAGCCGAGAGAAGACTTGCCCAGACCCTGATGGACGCTCTGGAAGAGGTAGGTGTGCAGACGAACAGGGGAGTAAAAGCCGGCACTCAGGCATCCGCTGACAGCGACTACGCCGTCAACAAAAATACCGATATGCCCTCCTGCATAGTCGAACTGGGATTTATCAGCAATGCAGAAGACAACCGCCTCTACGACAAGCATCTGAATGAGTATGCAGAGGCAATAGCAGAGGCAATAGCCGAAGTTATGAAATAAAAATAAGGGAAAAGATAAGGGAACGGACTGATTTCACGATTCTGGCTCGCAATCCTTCGCTTGCCGTACAAAAGTACTGTCTGCGCTCGTATTGCTTCCATAATACGCGAAATCCCCGTTCCCCCAAGACTGCAAATCGCGCCTTTCACGATTCTGGCTCGCAATCCTTCGCTTGCCGTACAACAGTACTGTCTGCGCTAGTATTGCTTCCATAATGCGCGAAATCCCCGTTCCCCCGTAAGGCTCCTCGTCTTGCCTCCCTTGTCTAAAGGGAGGGGGACCAACCGCAGGTTGGTGGAGGGATTCAAGGGGAGTCCCGTAGGGGAGGGGTTTCCCCTCCCGCCAATCCATCGATTTCTGCCGAGGCTTGTTCTTAGCATGTAGGGGAGGGGTTTCCCCTCCCGCCGCGACACCCCAATATTTCCCCCGTAATGCTCCTCTGATAAATTAAGGGGAGCCTTTTATATTGTGCACAATCTAAAAAATCAAGGGGGGGGGTAACCCCTATTCATTTGTGCAAATTGCACAAAAATGTTGTAAACGAAATGTGAACAGTGTCAATTGAAATAAACAAGCCATAGGTATATAATGGTTGTAAGCTTATTTTGAGCGATTATATTTCAAGGAGGAAATCTCAATGAAGAAGTACTTAGCACTGATTCTTGCAGTTCTGATGCTGGTTGCAGCATTTGCTGGCTGCGGCAAGAAGGAGACAAAGGTTTACGGTACATTCCGTACATATTTCACCAATCCCCCTCCCACCCTCAGCTGTCTGGCAACTCAGGACACCAACCCCTGGACTCTGATCGACCTGACTACAGCTAGCCTGTACCGCTCTGTCCTCAACAAGGAAAAGGACGGTTGGGAATGGGCTACCGATCTGGCAGCCAAGATGCCCAAGCAGGTTGACGCTGACGGTTACGTTTGGGAATACACCATCGTTAAGGATGCTGTATGGTCCAACGGCGACAAGATCACTGTTGACGATTTCGAGTTCACTTTCAAAGAGCACGCAAATCCCAAGATGACCTACGTTTCCGCTTCCCAGATGACCAACAACTCCTACGGTAAGCTGGTTAACATCTACGAGTACGGCCTCGGCGAGATCACCGATTGGAGTGAGGTCGGCTACAAGAAGATCGACGATTATACCTTCCAGGCAACTTTCACCACCACCTGCACCCTGGACGACGCTATCCGTGCATGTAACCGCGTTATCGTTAACAAGAAGATCTACGAAGCAGGCCTCAACGAAGACGGCACCGGTACTCTGTACGGCACCGACATCGAGAACTTCGCATCCTGCGGCGCATTCATTCTGACCGAGTGGATCCCCGATGCAAAGTATGTTCTGACCCGTAACCCCGATTACGTCCACGCTGACGAAATCAAGCTGGAAAGCATCGTTTACACCGTTGTTCCCGATACCAACACTGCTCTGCAGCTGTTCGAGAACGGCGAGCTGGACTATGTCTCCATCGGCTACACCCAGTGGGAAGACTACGAAGACGATCCCAGAGTCTATGAGTACTTCAATGACTCTCTGATGTACTTCATGATCAACCACGGTAACCCCAGCTTCGGCAACGTTCTGGGCAACCTGAACTTCCGTAAGGCTCTGTTCCACGGCATCAACCGCGTTGAGCTGGCCAACACCATCGGCTGCTATCCCGCAACCCGTCTGGTCCGCCGCGCTGTTATCTCCAACCCCGCAACCGGTGTTCCTTTCTACACCCTTGAGACCGATTACGTACAGGATGCAGCAAAGGTATTCGACAAGACTCTGGCTAACCAGTACCTCGACAAGGCATACGAACAGTGCGGCCAGACCAAGGTCGACATGCGTATCCTGTTCTCTGAAACCTCCACCCACCTCCGCGGCTGTGCCGAGATCCTGCAGAAGCAGTATCACGACTACTTCGAGGGCAAGCTGAACGTTATCATGCACACCATGCCTTCTGCACAGGCACAGGCTCTGCGTAAGTGGAATCCCGACGATCCCACCGGCTTTGATACCGCTCTGGGCTCCTTCCTGCCCACCGCAAACGATCCTCGCCAGACCTTCAAGTTCTATCTGTCCTCTGTAGTACCTCCCAGATTCTACTGGACATCCGACAAGCTTGACCAGCTGTTCGAGCAGTCCATGGCTCTCGACCTTGAAGCTCAAAATGAAGAAGTCATCAAGCTGTGCATGGAGATGGAAAAGCTGATGCTGGACGAAATGGTTATCGTTCCCGTATACGAGATTCCCACCAAGGTTCTGTACGAAACCAACATCCAGCTGCCTGCTGACGGTTACGTCATCGGCTGGGGCTTCGGTAACGAGTACATGAGCATGACCGAGAAATAAGCACTAACTTAGATATTATCCTTCAATTCTTCATAGTCACAGATTGTCCGGCAGGCTTAGCCTGTCGGGCAATCTTTTTTTTGTGCCTATTCTTTGCGGCGAGAGCAAGTTTTCGCCCTACAACTATATCCCCTCAGTCAGCCTTCGGCTGCCAGCTCCCCTTGATATACAAGGGGAGCCTTAATAGCGGTGTCGCTGCGCCCGAGATCCCGCTGCGACTTCGTCTCGCGCTTTTGCGCCGACGTCATTCTGAGTGAAGCGCAGCGGAATCGAACTGCGAAGCAGCGACGAACAAAGTGAGGCGGAATCTCGGCGCAAAAGTTCGACTTCGCTCAGGATGACAACGGGCTGCGCGGCGGAATGGATAGGAGTCGATATGTTGCCTTGCGGCGTGAGTAGGGGTGAAGTTTGCCTGCGGCAAGTGAAGTTGCGATGCAGTGAAGTTCGCTGTGCGAGTGAAGTTTTGGCTTACGCCAAAATTAAGGTGTCGGCTGCGCCGACGGATTAGTGAATGCTCTCACCTTCCGTCACGCTTCGCGTGCCACCTTCCTCCCAGAGGAAGGCAAATAGAGGTGTCGCTTTGCGACGGAGTGGTTAGCGCGGGCGGCAGAGGGCTGCCGCCCCTACTTGGCTCTCACTATGGGTAGCGAAGCGGCGACGCGGTGTTGAATGACAGTCCGGTGGACTGTCAGACCCGCGGCGTGACCGAGCCGCAGCGAGA